>NZ_FOOK01000035.1 GCF_900113175.1 Planifilum fulgidum
CTAGGCAGAAGCCACTTTCCATATTCCCCATCATCGCCAACTGTCATTAACACCCAGTTTGAGCCTTGCTCTTCAATTGTTATCGGTATAGGCTGATCAGGCAAACTCATGCCTCCCACTCCATTTTTCAGAAAGGATCGAATGGCCTGAAGCATATAATCCCAATAGTCTTTTATAAAATCTCCAAATTTATCGGTTAGTATCGGTTGTCCATAGTAAGATAATTCAATATGGCCGTGTAATCTCTCAAAATCCAAATAAGGTTCCGCTTTTCTCAATGTATCCATATCATCCACCGGTATTTCCTCAGGAAATGATGGATTGTAAACGGGAAAATAAATGTACGTTTGCACGTGAATCACATGAATCTCTCCTCATCGAATCATTATTTTACTTTCGGATAAAATTGTCCCACTCTCCGATAACGCATTCCATTTGAAACAAACTCTTGCTGAAAACCGACAGTATATTTTTTCCCGTCTACGATGATATCTTTCTGACCCTTTTGATTACTGCCCATCTGAAAACCAGCCCAGTAAGGTGTCTCATTATCCAATCTGGATATTTCATTCTTTTCCTGTTGGAGGATCTTTATAAGAACTTGTTCAATATCCTTTTCAGTCATATTTTTGGGAAACAAAGTGGTTTCTTTCACTGATTTTACTTTTCCTTGTTTATATCTGTATCGAGAGTTAGGATCAAAATATTTCGGGTGGTGACCCTCGAGGATGTGCTTCATAGATTGTTTATCTATGATTACAATCAAGTCTTTTTCCAGCTGAATCTTCTTGGGTTTATAATTCTTTATATAATTATCCAGTTCATGAGGAACACCACTTCTAATCCTTCCGTCCCTCATCAATTGCTCCAGAACTTGTTCAGGGATTTTTACCGGGGAATTCGGCAATGCCAAATCCGTTCCCTTTACCCTTTTCAGTCGTTTCCCCAAAACGGTTTCAAAGTAGAATTCATAGGCTTCATCGGTGTTTTGTGCCGGGGGCTTGATATTTTTCAGAAAGCCGTTTCGGGAATTGCACCCACAGGCAACCTGTTTCCCTCGGCTAAACAGATCCTCCAGTTTCCTCTTCGCCGTTTGTATGCCTTCGCCGAGGCGAGTTTTCGCCAATTTGTCATCCAATTTGCCGGCAAAGGCGAGGGCTTCATCGGCATACTTTCCGAGTTTGACCCATTTGGCCGCGGGAACCAGGGAAACACAACTGAGGCCGCGCTCCCATCCGGCCAATCGGTTGCCGTCGGTGTCTTTCCCGGTGAAACACCCGGACAAATCATCCAGTATGAGAAAATCCAGCGTCTCTTTTCCGACATAAGCGGCATCCTTCAGGATTTGTCCGGAGGCCACATAGTCTTTCGTTTTGTTCCACAAGCCGGAAAGCCAGCCTTCTTCTCCGGACTCCGCTTGGGATGAAGAGGCGGAAGAATTACCGCCGGATGTTGGATTCCCCGACGCGCTCCCGGAGCTGGAAGGAGAGGTGCCGCTTGCTGCCGGGGGCACACCCGGAGTTGCGCCGAATCCGTTGGAACCGCCCAACTCCGGAGGGATGGCGGCGTCAGGAGAACCGCCTGCCCCCGGATTCCCGCCGATGGAATCGCCAATCTCCGATGTGTTCCTTGAGGAAATCTCCCTCGGGCAGTTGACCCTGGATGATTTCCCGGACCCTTTTCTCCATCTGGATCAGGCCTTCTTCAATCCCCAGGGGTGGCACTATCCTTTAATCTGATTACTGTTAGATAATAGATATAGATAAGATTCAATCTCAAGCAATCCATGAAAAATGAAAAGTCGCCGACTTCCAGGGATTTTGCGCTATCGGAGGTCGACGACAGCAGATTTGTCTTAATAGACGACGAAAATAATCAGAACAAAATCGGTTCCAATTGACGGGTGCGAACACATATTAAATCTTTATCAGCAAGTCATTCACCAATATATTGTTTTTTAAAATCCAAAGTCTCCTCATACAATGCCTTTAAATTACGTTGTTGAACAATAGCATCACTAAAGGCATCGCACAACTCCTTAAAAAACTGAACAGCCCCATTTATCAAAGTTTTGATCAACTCCTCTCTGGGCAACAGCCACTTCCCATATTCTCCACCTTCACCAACTGTCATTAACACCCAATTCGGTCCTTTCTCTTCAAAATCTATTGGTATCGGTTGATCAGGCAAAAACATTCCTCCGCATCCTTCATTCATTAAGTCTTCAATGGCATTAAGCAAATAACTCCAGTACTCTATAATAAAATCCCCAAATTTTTCGGTCAGTATTGGTTGCCCATAGTAAGACAGTTCAATGTGACCTTGTAATCTCTTAAAATCCAGATAGGGTTCCGCTTTTCTCAATGTGTCCGTATCATTAATCGGTATTTCCGCAGGAAATGACGGATTCTTAATGCGGATAACGGGAAAGTAAATGTACGTTTGCACTTGAAACATCAAAATCTCTCCTTACCGGATCATTTATCGGGTAAATCGACTATCGGATAAAATTGCCCAACTCTTCGATAACGCATTCCATTTGAAATAACCTCTTCCTGAAACCCAATGACATATTTTATCCCATCGACAATGATGTCTTTGCCTTTACCTTTAACTTTTTTACCCAACTGAAATCCACGTGTACTAGGCCACTTGGATATTACATCTCTTTCCTGTTGAACAATCTTTATTAGAAGTTGTTCAACATCCTTTTCAGTCATATTTTTGGGAAACAGAGTATTCTTTTCCTTTACATTCCCATTGTGTTTGATTCGAGCTTTCGGATTAAAGTGTTTCGGATGATGACCCTCAAGGATGTACTTCATGGCATCTTTATCAATAGTTACAATCAGGTCTTTATCCAATTGAATTTTTTGTGGTTTATAATTTTTTATATAATTGTCTAATTTTCGGGGAATTCCCCTTTTGACCCTCCCGTCCTTTATCCATTGACCCAGAACTTCTCCAGGGATGTTCACCGGAGAATTTGGTGAAGCCAAATCAGTTGCTTTTACGCGTCTTAGTCGTTTCCCCAGAATGGTTTCAAAGTAGGCTTCATAAGCTTCATCGGTATTTTGTGACGGGTGCCTAACATTTTCCAGAAAATGATTTCGAGAATTGCACCCACAGGCAACCTGTTTCCCCCGGCCGAACAGATCCTCCAGCTTCCTCTTCGCCGTTCGCATGCCCTCGCCCAAGCGAGTGCTTGCCAGTTTGTCATCCAGCTTGCTGGCAAAGGCGAAGACCTCGTCGGCATATTTCCCGAATTTGGCCCATTTGGCCGCGGGAACCAGGGAAACACAACTAAGACCGCGCTCCCAGCCGGCCAGTTGGTTGCCGTCGGTGTCTTTCCCGGTGAAACACCCGGATACATCATCCAAAATGAGAAAATCCAGTGTCTCTTTCCCGATATGGGCGGCATCCTTCAGGATTTGTCCGGAGGCCATATAGTCTTTCGTTTTGTTCCACAACCCGGATAGCCAGCCTTCTTCTCCGGACTCCGCTTGGGATGAAGATGCGGAAGAATTACTGCCGGATGTTGGATTTCCCGACCCGCTCCCGGAGCTGGAAGAAGAGGTACCGCTTGCTGCCGGGGGCACACCCGGAGTTGCGCCGAATCCGTTGGAACCGCCCAACTCCGGAGGAATACCGACATCAGGAGAACCGTCTGTCTCCGGATTCCCACTGATGGAATCGCCAACCCAGAAGTGTTCCCGGGAGGAACATTTCCCTCGGGCAGTTGGCCCTGGATGATTTCCCGGACCTTTTCCTCCATGGCCGACTGGATCAGGCCTTTTCCATCCGATATGGTCATGTACAAAAGACCGGTGAAGAGCGCCCCCACGGCGATGATGATTACATATTCCATCGTCGGGGAGCCCCTGCGGGCCCAGCCGCGGCTTCGGCGCAGACGTTTCCAAGCTTTAAAAAACCACTTCATGGAAAACTCCGCTCCCGTTAAATCGGCATGAGAACAATGTTAAATCCGTATTTGAACACAGCCCAGACCAATCCCGGTCAGAACCAGCAACCATCCCTTCCAAAGGGGAAACTCATGGGCTTCGGACACGGCACCGGCAAGGATCACAATCGCCCAGACGGTCAAGATTGCATCCAGCAGCAGGAAAAAGAAATACGCCACCAGGAGAAAGAAACTGGAATCGATCCGGAAAGTCAGTTCCATCCAAGCTTCCTCCCGGAAAACGGCCAACTGCATCAGCCAGAGAATCAGTTTGGCCACACCCGGCAGCATGGCCGCCGCCGTCGCCGTCTGCACATCCCGCCAGCGACCCTTGCCGCCAACAAACCGTTCCAGTCCGTAAAACACAGCGCTGTATATCATACAGAACAAAGGCCCCGCTCCGACGCTGAACAGAAAAACGGCGCCCACCGCCGGTCAGGTTATGGACGGAGTTTCTGAAGGAAGCGATTTTTCGTCGCCTCTCCGTTGTATATGGTGTTGAAAAATTACTTTCTTTTTTTAGACTTCTTGCTGAGATGTTCTGGTTGGGGTGGTGAAAAAATTGGGGGGGAGGTGGCCATCACCATGATAAAAAAGATGAATGTATCCTGCTGAATCAAATATTTATGAAAAGTATTTGCCTGCCATAAACATCTGAGCAACTAACCGCCAGGTAGGTTGTTCAGGAAGAGGAATATTATTGTTCTTGCACCATCCTTCCAAGTTTGCTAACCATCCCGATACCCCATCCAAAAAATAATCCAGCTTATCATTCCCTCTCCACTCTGCACGGTTTTTTCTCACGTCTTCCATAAGTGCTTCCAGAAATTCTATTAGTTCTTCCCTCGTTTCAACTTTATCAACCATTTCATCGATATCCATTGATACATCACCCCTAAAACTAAAATTTATCTACATTATTTATCAGTTTTCCCCTTGTGGCTATTTATTTTTGCCTCTCCCTTTCCAACTCCCATCATTCTTAACCGTGTTATTTTTACCCTTTCTCACCTTTACTGACTTCCCATCATTCTTAGTCGTCCATTTCCATTTTAGTTCTCTTTTTACGGTATTTGGATCCGCCTTTACCCACCTAATTTTAACCCCAGCCTGCTGGAAAACATACAATCTCCTATTGTCCAATGTATAGATTTTACCATTTCTCTCAAAAACCCGAATAGGAGGAATGTCATCAGGTTTTACCTTGCTAGATTTCAGGTCTTCTATCAGCTTGTATATTGATCTTCCGTCCCTGAATCTAGGAGAAATTTCGTCATGAGTAAACCGGACCTGCTTAGGATCTATATAACCACGATTGCCAATCAGTTTTGGAGTATGGAATTTGCCAACATTATCATCACAACCACACGCGACCTCTTTCCCTCTTCTGAATAGATCCTCCACTTTATCCTTCGCCGTTTGCATGCCTTCACCCAAACGGGTGCTTGCCAATTTGTCGTCCAACTTGCCGGCAAAGGTGAGGGCTTCATCGGCATACTTTCCGAGTTTGACCCATTTGGCCGCGGGAACCAGGGAAACACAGCTGAGGCCGCGCTCCCATCCGGCCAATTGGTTGCCGTCGGTGTCTTTCCCGGTAAAACACCCGGATACATCATCCAATATGAGAAAATCCAGCGTCTCTTTCCCGATATGGGCGGCATCCTTCAGGATTTGTCCGGAGGTCACATAGTTTTTCGCTTTGTTCCACCAGCTAGAAAACCCGCCCTTTTCCTCGGACTCCGATGGGGATGAAGATGCGGAGGCATTTCCATCTGCACTCCCTGATCCGCCCCCGGTGGTGGAAGGGGATGTTCCGTCTGCTTTCGGGTTCCCATCCGCCGGAGTCGTGCCGGATCCAGCGGAGGGCCCTTCCAGCTCCGGCGGAATGCCGGCATCAGGAGAAGCGCCGATCTCCGGATTTCCACCGATTTCTCCGGGATCGCCAATCTCCGGTGCATTACCGATGCCGGAAGAGCCGCTGATTCCCGAATTGTTTCCGGATGGAACCTCTCCCTCGGGCAGCTGGCCTTGGATGATTTCCTGAACCCTTTTCTCCATGGCCGATTGGATCAGGCCTTCTCCATCCGACATGGCCAGGTACAGCAAACCGGCGAAGAGCACCCCCACGGCGATGAGGATGATATACTCCATCGTCGCGGAGCCCTTGCGGACCCATGTTCCAACACTTTGATACCGACGTTTCTCTTCCCCAAAAAATCTTTTCTTCATCGAAAATCCCGCTCCTGTTTATATCGGCATGAGGACGATATTCAATCCGTATTTGAACAGAACCCAGATAAGCGGAATCCCGATCAGCACCAGCAAGAAGCCCTTCCAAAGGGAGAATTCATGGGCCTCGGACAACGCACCGGCGACAACCACGATGGTCCAGACGATCAAGACCGCATCGAGAAGGAGGAAAAAGAAATACGCCAGCAGGAGAAAAAAACTATAATCGATCCGGGGAGTCAGTTCCGACCAGGCTTCCTCCCGGAAAACGGCCAGCTGCATCAGCCAGAGAATCAGCTTGGCCACGCCCGGCACCATGGCTGCGGCCACGGCCAATTGCACCTCCTGCCAGCGTCCCGTACCGCGAAAAAGACGTCCGAGTCCGTAGAACAACGCGCTGTAGATCATCCAGAACAGAGGACCCACTCCGATGCCGATCAAAAGGGAAAAGAGCAGTAAATCCCGAAGAAGGAAAAAATCGGCCAGATTGCGAAAGGAAATCTGATCCATCGTAAAGCTGATCCCGTACACCAGCACGAGGGGAAGCAAATAGGGCCACGGCAACCCCGCATCCAGGACCCGGCGGACCGCTCTGCGCGGAGAAAGCCAGACAGCGCCCATCAGTTTGAGAGTCTCCTGCCAACCGGTCACTGCAAATCTCCCTTTTCAATCCAAGATTTGTTTATACAAAGAACATCAGCAAAAAACTGAGCACCACGGCGAAGACCGCACTGCTTAAAAGGATGAGGGCGAATGCCAACCAGGCGGAACACTCGTAAACTTCCGCCACACTTCTCGAGAGGGTCACCAGGTACCATCCGCCGATGACGAAATCCAACAGATAAAACAGGACAATCAACCCGAGCAACCAACCACTCGAATCCAACACCGGCGTCCAGGTGGTAAAGACCTCCGAACCGAACAAAACCAACTTGAGCAGCCAAAGCGGCATCAACGAGGCCAAGGGAACGAAGGAAAGACCGACCGCTTTGCGCATGTCGCTCCACCGGCCCGAAAGTCCCAGGATCTGCCCGGTCAGGGTGAAAAGCCCGCTGAACAAGTACCAGTAAAAAATCCCGACGAGAGGCCCGAATACCAGGGATAAAAGGATGATGTTTCCAAAAGCGATCTGGTCGCCCGCGTTTTGCGCATCGGCATTGTCCAAAAACAATTTGATCCCTGCGAGAATGGCCAAGATCCAGAGCCATTTTTCGGAACCGGCCTGCAAATACATCCGCACCGTTTCGCGGGGGCGCCTCCACATGGTCAACCATGGATTGGGCATCTCTTCATGATTTGAAGTCATAGTTATCTTTCAGCACTCCCTGTGCTTGTATTCTAGGAATTCAGAAGGTAAGATATTTATATGTTTCCAGCTATAAATTACCTTTGCTTTTATCCGAATTCAAGGGGATATCGTATGGGCATGCGAAAATTTCGGGGAACCTTTCTGCTCGGACTATGGGCTGCTGTGGTATTGATCGCGTTGATAGCTCTCCGAAATTACGACTGGTACCCCGCCGTGGGAACAAGCATGAGCCCCACGATTCAGCCCGGTGACATCCTGCTGGTGCAAAACGGCCATGAAGATTGGAAGCGGGGAGACCTGATCCTGTTCCAAGTGGACGGAGAGGAAACGATGTTCGTCAAGCGGATCGTCGGGCTGCCGGGGGACCGGGTGGAAGCAGTCCGGGGACGGCTCAGGGTCAACGGACAACCCTGGCGGGAGGGACCATTGGCCGACATCCCCCTCCCCGATTTTCCGGCACAACGGGTTCCGCCGGGGAGGCTGTTTGTGATGGGGGACAATCCGCCGAAAAGCGAAGACAGCCGGTCCTTTGGGCCCATTTCCGAGGAGGCGGTTCAAGGCAGGGTGAGGGCCATCCTCTATCCCCTTTCCAGAATGAAGGGGTTGTGACCCAGTCTAATCAGAAAGATCGATTCAAAGAACCCTATCCAGACCGCAATGAAAACCGCAACAATGAAATTGGGGGTGACGTCTGCGTCACCCCTTTTTGGGCATCACGGATTGTTAATTTCGTCCTTATTTCTTCGTGCCAGATCGATGTATACATCTAAGCTCATAACCTTGGGACACTATTCTTCAGGGTATCGTCCCCAGGAATTTTGAAGATCGATGATCTCTGGACTCCCCTTCCATATCAACACCATGTTTTACGGGCTTAGTAGAAACCCAAGAAGGTTTCCCCCTCATGATAAAACTCCACAACGTACCTTTCTTTCGGGCAAAAGATCCAAGTATCGGCGCTAACTGCCAAGACATCGTATATGACATTTATAACACATTTTATAGTTGTTTTAATAACCGGCAATGTGGGATCAGACCAAATAACATACACCTGCTCATCAATATCTACTCCATTTTTTTGTAATTCACCCAATATGTCCTCAACCATCTCGATTTCCTTTTTACGCAACATTTGGCTGAAATCAATTTTATAATGGACGAATGCATCATCAAACGGAATCCTTTTTTCAAAGGAACTTTCCACGTTCTTCGACTGTTCATGAGACAAAATCGTAACCTCACCTTCGTTAGTTAGAGCTTCGATACATTCTTCAAACAGAGTCATATATTCGTCTCCTCCCCTAGGGCTTCATTCTCTAGTTAACCCCAACATTTTTATGGGATCCTTGTTCCAGTCGAACGGAGAGGAGAAGCTGTTTATCAAGCAAATTGTTGGGTTGCCGGGGGACCGGGTCGAAGCAGTCCAAGGACGGCTCAGGGTCAACGGACAACCCTGGCGGAAGGACCGCTGGCCGGCATCTCCATCCCCGATTTCCCGACGCAACGGATTCCGCCGGGGATGCTGTTTGTGATAGGGGACAATCCGCCGGAAAGCGAAGACAGCCGATTCTTTGGCCCCTTTCCGAGGAAGAGGTTCAAGGCAGGGTGAGGGCTATCCTCTATCCCCTTTCCAGAATGAAAGGGTTGTGACCCGGCCTTATTTAGAAAGATCGATTCAAAAAACCCTATCCAGACCGCAGTGAAAACCGCAACAAGAAATTAGAGGTGACGTCCGGCGTCACCCCTTCGCTTGAGTTTTTCCTTGTCGATGGTCATTTCTTTGAACCCCTCATTAGGTCTTTAATCAAAGGAGGTTTTCCTTATAGGAACATCAAATTGATCCAAATACATACGCTTTAATAGAGTGCCTTCATTAACAACCTTTTCATACTCATCATGCATAAAGATATCACAGATATAAACAGTCTCCCCTTCAACAAAGAAAAAAATTCGTTCGTTTACGTCTCCTGGTTTTAAACAGTCCAAGTCAACGCGGTCGCTTTGAACTTCGTTATGAAGATGCGCTTTTCGATAAAGCGGATCCCGCATCTTTTCAAATAAGGGCGCAAACTTGTTCTCCCACGAGGGATTTTTTTTCAATTTCTTGCGGACTGGCTTGGAAAGTTTCACAAGTTGTCCCTCTTGATGGATATAGCGCAAATACAGGATTCGGGCAAATGCGGTCAGTGTGACGAGACCCTCTTCCCAGACCAACACATCGGCGAACTCTTTCCGAAGACGATATTTAGAGATACCGATCATCTCGGACAGCTCATCTTCCGCCACATAATCCTTAGATAGAACAGCGGCGGCGGGACCCAATTCCCGCAGTTTCTCCAAGTTAAAGGAGAGAGGAGCGGCGGGAAGCTCGATCAATGTATTAGATTGTTCATAAATGTATTTGACGGGAATTCCCTCTATCAAACCTAAAAGCGTCAGGTACGGAACGACTGCCTTGTAACCGCCCGTAGGGTTTAAAATCACTTTATAACTGCTTACCGGATACCGGTCAAGGACAGACATTACGGTATCAACCAGATGGTCGACCGCCACTTTTCGAAACAATTCCGCATCCTTGACCTGCAATCCCTTGACAACCCGGTACTCCGCTTCCGCTCCCCACAATCGCTTTCCGATTTCTGTCAACACCTTTCCGCACAAGACACCGTCCAACGTATCCGAAGTTAAAAACACCAGGATATCTCTTTTATTAACTTCTATGCGGGACAAGCTGTTCGTTTCTGCGCTGAATCGAATCGGATCAAAGTCGGAACTGCGGGAGATTGTAATTAATTCTTTACCAATGGTATCCAGCCGTGCCTGATGCTCCTCCCATTCGGAAACGGGCCGGCCAAAAAGGTCGGAAAATTTATCACTGCTAAGGTTGTTCCGAATAAGGGATACACCCACCGTGGAAATAATCACTTTCATGGCTTACACCTCCGCCAGCGCGCTGAAAAACTATTACACATCATTTCGTTTCCCGGGTTTTTTCCATCATATTCTTCTATTTTCGCCTGTTTGGATGCCTTTCCCCATTATCCAGCTTACTGGGATTAAGAAAGCCACTTGAAATTATCTACCGGTTTCTTTCGGTCTGCTTGTTTTAAAAATGAAGCCTCTTCTCCAAGAAACACGCCTGAGACTTGGAGATCCTGCGGTCTCCCTCCTCTCTCTTTGCGGCAATCGGAAACCCGTCACCGAGGAACACCCAGCCATGATCATCCTGAAACATTCGTATCCGCCGCTTTACATCCGAAACCTCGATTTCCCCCATCGATTCCTCCATTAGACAAAAACTCGTTGCAGCGACTGCCTCGAAACGGGGATCAGGCTGATAGGCCCTGAGAATTTCCGCCTTCCCGCTTTAACTTGCACAAGTCTTCCTGTGAAAATCTCGCCCGCACAGGAACTAGGCTGACGAAATCCGCATGCTATGCCCATATCGTGAAAGAGGCCCATCCTCATCCAATGAAAATCTAAAAAGCCTGCCGCCGCTCCGAACGGGAGCGAATGGCAGGCTTTTTCACCGCACTTATTGCAGGGCGGCCTCCACTTCCTTCACCATTTCGCTGAGGGAGATCAAGCCTCCGCCGGAAAGATACCAGTAGTTGGGATCCAGATACACGATGTTTTTGTCCTTGTAGGCCTTGGTGCCCTTCACCAGATCGTTGTTCAGCACCTGTTCGGCCGGCTGGCCTCCTTCACCGCTGACCACTTTGTCCCGGTCGACCACAAAAAGGTAGTCGGGATTTTTCTCGGCGATGTACTCAAAGGTGACGCTCATCCCGTGGGTGGAGACTTTGATGTTGTTGTCCACCGGCTTGACGCCCAGAACGTCGTGAATCAGCCCGAAGCGGGAACCCGGTCCGAAGGCGCTCGTTTTTCCACCGGTCGTGAGAATGATCAAGGCCTTTTTGTCGCTGGCCGAGGCCTTTTTCTTCACCTTCTCGATGGTCTCGTTGATGGCCTTCAGTTCCTTCTCCACTTCCGCTTCCTTGCCGAAGATTTTCCCCAGGGTCTCCATGTTTTCCGTGAAGGACTCCATGTAGCGGCTGGTATCCACACCCATGAAAATGGTCGGGGCGATTTTGGAGAATTCCTCGTACTGATCCGCCTGCCGCGCAGAAATGATGATCAGTTCCGGGCCGAGGGAGCTGACCTTTTCAAAGTCCGGCTCCTTCAGGCTGCCCACATTGGCATATTTGCTCTCCCCGTACTTTTTCAGGTAAGGGGGAATGTTGGCCTGGGGAACCCCGGCCACTTCCACACCCAGTTTATCCAGCGAGTCCAACACGCCGAAGTCGAAGACCACCACGTTTTTCGGATTTTTCTTCACCTTGGTCTCGCCCAGTTGATGTTTGACGACGATCTCCTCCGATTCCTGCGAGGCGGCCTCCTCCCCTTTGGACGTATCGGCGGAGGAACCGCAGGCGGCCAAGGACAGCACAAGGGCCAGCATCAACGAACCGAGCAACAGTTTTCGCAGACGAACCATTCCGCTCCTCCCCTTTCCTGTTTTGCGGGGGACGCGCACCGAAAGCCCCCGAATTACACGTAATAAATGGACAGTCGATGGTCATCCACCTGTTTAATCCGGATGTCCATGTCAAACAGGTCCCGCAACACGTCGGGCCGGATGATGTCGCAGGTCGGCCCCTCGCGGAGCACCTTTCCGCCTTTCATGGCGATGATGTAATCCGAATAACAGGACGCGAAATTGATGTCGTGAAGGACCAGCACGATCGTCTTCCCCAGATCGTCCACCATTTTGCGCAGGGTCTTCATGATCTGGACCGAGTGCTTCATGTCCAGATTGTTCAGCGGTTCGTCCAGCAGAATATAGTCGGTGTTTTGCGCCAGCACCATGGCGATGAACGCCCGCTGCCGCTGTCCGCCGCTCAATTGGTCGAGAAACCGATCCTGCAGGTCCTCCAGCTCCATGTACTCGATGGCCCGGTCGACGTGCAACCAGTCTTCCTTCGTCAAACGTCCCCGGGAATAGGGGAAGCGTCCGAAGCTGACCAGCTCCCGCACCTTCAGCCGGATCTGGAGATGGTTGGACTGTTTCAGAATCGACAGCTTTTTGGCCAATTCGTTGTTCTTGACGCTCGTAAGCTCCCGGCCGTCAATCCGGATCTCCCCCTCATCCTTCGGCACCAGACGGCTGATCATGGACAAAAGCGTGCTCTTTCCGGCACCGTTGGGGCCGATCAGGGAAGTGATCTTTCCCCGGGGAATGTTCACCGTCACGGCGTCGACAACCGTCCGGCCCCCGTACCGTTTGGTCACGTTTTGCACCTCTACCATGATTTACTCTCCCTCAGCAAGAGATAGATGAAGTAAATGCCGCCGAAGAAGTTGATGATCACACTGATGGTGGTGGAAAAGGTGAAGAGGCGTTCAACCGCCCACTGGCCCCCGACAAGCATCGCCACGGCGATCAGCGCGGCGGCGGCGATCACCAGCCGGTGGCGGTACGTGGACAGGAGCTGGTAGGCGACATTGGCGACGATGAGACCCAGGAACGTGATCGGCCCCACCAGCGCCGTGGTGATGGATACCAGGGCGGCCACGATGACAAACAGCCGGGACACGACACGGTCGTAGTCCACTCCCAGGTTGACCGCATGATCCCGTCCCAGCGCCAAGACATCCAAATAGTCGGCGAAGCGAAGAAAGTACACAAACACGCCGGCGACCGTCAGCAAGGACACCCACAACAGGTCGGTGTTGATGTTGTTGAAGCTGGCGAACATCCGGTCCTGGATGACGAGAAATTCGTTGGGGTCGATGAGCAGCTGCATGAACGACGTGGCGCTGCGGAACAGGGTGCCCATGATGACCCCGACCAGGAGGACAAAAAAGATGTTTTTCTCCTCCCGCCGGAACAGCAGGCGGTACAACAGGACGGAAAACAGGACCATCAAGCCGGCGGACAGCAGAAACCGCACATGGTCGTCCATGAAGACCAGGGTCTGAGAGCCAAGCAGGAACACGATCGCCGTGTTGATAAACAGGTACAGGGCGTCCAGCCCGATGATGGACGGCGTGAGAATCCGGTTGTTGGTGATGGTCTGAAAGACGACCGTGGAAAAGGCGATGGTCACGCCGGTCAAGACGATGGCGGCCAGTTTCGCCGCCCTTCTCGGGATGATGTAATCCAGATTGCCGCTGAGGTGGGTCAGCATGAACAAGGCGGCGCATCCGGCGGCGATCACGGCGAGGATGGCCAGTTTTGTCCGATCACCCATGGTCCCGACTCCTCAACAGCAGATAAAGGAACACCCCGCTGCCGATGATTCCGACGGTCAGCCCGATGGGAATCTCATAGGGATAAATGAGAACCCGGCCCAGGATGTCGCAGACCAGGAGGAAAACCGAACCCAGCAGGGCCGTGAAAAAGAGGTTTTGCCGCAAATGATCGCCGCGCAAAAGGGTCACGATGTTCGGTATGATCAATCCCAAAAACGGAATCACCCCAACCGTCAAAATGACTGCCGCCGTCACCAGGGCGACGATGACCATTCCGATGTTCACCACCTGCCGGTAATTGAGCCCCAGATTGGCGGAAAACTCCTCGCCCATGCCGGCGATCGTGAAGCGGTCGGCGTACAGATAGGCGGTGATGATCAGCGGAATGGTGATGTACATCATTTCGTACCGCCCGCTGACGATCATGGAAAAATCGCCGTAAAACCAGGCCCCGATGCTCTGGATCAAGTCGTGCTTGTAGGCGAGAAAGGTGGTGACGGAATCGATCACATTGCCCAGCATCAAACCGACCAGGGCGATAAAGACGGCATTTTTGAAGCGGATGCGCGACAGAATGTTCATGAAGAGCAGCGTCCCCAAAAGGGCGAACAGAAACGCCAACAACATTTTTTGCAGGGTGGAGGCCGCACCGAACAACATCAGGGACACCAGGATGCCCAGCCGGGCCGAATCCTCCGTTCCCGCCGTGGTGGGCGAAACAAACCGGTTCCGGCTCAACTGCTGCATGATGAGTCCGACAATGCCCATGCTGGCGCCCGCGATGATCAGGCTGACCAGCCTAGGAACGCGACTGACCCACAAGATCTGCCACTGATCCTTATCCCCTTGGAGCAAACCGGTCAGTTGGATCTCTTTCACCCCGACAAACAGGGACAGCGCGGAAAGAAGAAGAAAAACCGGGATGAGAAACCTTTTTTTCAACATAATCTGGCCCATTTCTTTTATGCGTCACGCAGTCAAGCGTTCTTCGCTTTTTTTGAAAGAGAGAATCATTCTCATCTCTTGGTCAAAAAAAGAAGCGCTTTCGACCCTCGGCCTCCCTCCTCATTCCATATTGGGATCCCAACCCCGATTATATTGATAATGATTCTCATCGTCAACAGCGAAATTGCGAAAATGCTGACCAAAGGCCGGCAAGCCCCAAACCGCGGCCGGAAGAAACCGGCCCGCATCGGCTGAAGCGGGACCGGCGCCGCTCCACATCCCCTCCCGGAAATCATGCGCGCCTGCCCCGAACGGGATGGGGAGAAGGCGAAAGTCGGATAAAATCATATTGAGCGGGTCCGCGAAGGACCCCTTTTCAACCTCAATCGGAAAGGAAGAACATGCCGTGAAGATTGCCGTACTGTATGCCAGCTCCCGCAAAGGCGGAAATTCCGAACGTCTGGCGAAGGCGCTGGTCGAAGGATTGGACGCGGACTCCATTTTCCTGACCGATTACCGGATCGAACCGATCATCGACTACCGGCACACGGAGCCGGGCCCCTATCCCGAGGACGATTACCGGAAACTGTTGGACCGGGTGCTCAAACAGGACCTGTTGATCTTCGCCACCCCCATCTACTGGTACGGGATGCCGGGGCGTTTGAAGCTTTTCATCGACCGCTGGTCCCAATCCCTGAGGGAAAACCGGAAGGATTTCCTGGAGAGAATGGCGGAGAAGCGGGCGTATGTCCTGGCCGTGGGTGATGACGATCCCCATGTGAAGGGAAAGGCCTTGATTGAACAATTCCGGCACATCTTCGATTTCGTCGGCATCCGGTTCGCCGGCCACGTGATCGGACGGGGAAACCGCCCCGGAGACATCGAACAGGATTCGGAAGCGCTCTCCGCCGTGCGGAAGTTAAGGGAACAGATCCTGGCCGAAATGGGGGCATGCTCCCCCCGCTGAACACTTCGCGCCAAAAAACAGGGTGCCGCCTCGCGGCACCCTGAGCCTTTTGACGAGCCCGCACCGAAAGCTCCATAAAAATATGGGGAAGAGAGGAGCCGCCGAGCACCACGTGAAATGAGCGGTTCGCCAAGGGAAAATATCAAGGCGCTCTTACTTCGCACGGACAGAAAAACCGGGGAAAAACTTCGCACCCTCCCATGCAATCCACTGGGGATGCCGTCATCCCAAGTGTGTAAAAACCGGCTGATCGCATTGTGAACATGGAAAAAGACGTTGGGAGCGGTTGCCGGCTCAAAAAATGCACTCCCAGGTTTACACTTTGAGATCCACCTTGTCTTTTTTCGCTGTTAAATGAGAAGGAGCTGCCCTTTTTGTAATCGAAAAGCTTGAACAAGCCTCAAATACAAGGAGGTTAAATATAAATGAAACCCCGGTGTTATCTTGTCGTAGCAAACGCTCCTGAACACTTGAGGTTAAAAGAGGCGAACGCGATATTTAATAAATATATCGGTGACAGAAAAAGGGGACACTGCGTCTACCATGATCATTTTGTGGACCGTCCCGGTGGAGTTGCCTTTTTCGCCATCGAGAATGATGAACAAAAGGAGAATCTTAAACAGGATTTGAATGGATGGAATCTGGAAATCCATCCACTCATTGAGTCGAGGTCTGCAGCCGGTTTTGTATATCAGCTGGACTATACCAGCAGCAACTATGCGGGGGTTTCATTAGAGAAACTCATTACACGAATCAAGGAAGCCCAAGATAAAGGCATGAATCCTTTAGAGGCGTAGGATGAGCCAATAAGTGAAGAAGCGCCCCCAGCGGAGATCATTACGTTACGGCCATTTGCAGACTCCGGCAGCGCAAAGCATGGCATCTTTCCGCACTGCCGTTTTCGGATCGGCACGAATCTTGGGGATCGGCACGAATCTTGGCTTGACAGTAAGGATGACATGCCCGGCCAATCAGATCATCCTTTCCCTGCTTTTGGGGTTGTTTTGCAGCGGAATGCCGACGGAATCGGCGCCCATGATGATCACAGGAACGGAATCAACAGTCCTGCATGGTGGTGTCCCACTCAGGTTCTCCCTCCAAAGAAGGGTGCCGCAAAGCGGCACCCTTTTGCTTAGCAAAATCGATTTTCAGTCCGCGCCGGAGCGATCAAAAACCGACACGGTTTGAACCTCGTTGGGCTTCACCGGGACGGAGAACCGCCCCCTGTGATGTTCCAAGGAGGAAACAGGCCGTTCATCCAACCGGGTTCGGCAGACGGACTGAAGCGGTCCCTTCCAATGGAAGGACGCAAAGGTCTCCCTGGACGTCGGATTGTAGAAGCGGAGGATGATCCCGCGACCGTCCTCCCGCCGCTTGACGGCGCTCACCACGGCGTCCTCGTCCAATTGGACCAGCAGGCTGTACTCCTTCGGCGCGGTGACGGCGGGGGGATGAAGCTTGATCGCGTTAAAAGGCATCTTGTGGTAGGTGCAAAGGGGCGTCAAGAACCGCTTGGCCCGCTGCGCCACCTTTGCCTGTTTCGTCATTCCGGGGTGGGTCGTCAGCGCCAGGTGGAGACGGATCTTGCCCAGCATCTGGGCGTCGGGGGTCTCCATCTTGATTCCCGACGGACGCCCCGGCCGGCGCAACAACTCCTCTTTGCCGAGTACCCCCACACTGCGAAACAGGGTGACGGCGATGGTGTCCCGGGAATCCCCCACGATCTCATACTCCCGGGAGCTGTCGGTCAAGACGGCGACGCCCCCCCTCTCGTCGGAGAGCCCCACATAGCTCAGCATCGGGTAAATGGGATCCGGCCGCTCCGCCCATCCCTCGTCCTCCCAGACATGGATCGCCTCATCGACGACGGGGCGTTCGATCACCCCGAAGGGCTGGTCCGCCGTCGAACGGTCGGCTTCGATCCCCGTCGGCACGTGCAGGCGGAGACGGTGATCCTTCGCCCGGTTATCCAGCTCGATGCGCAGGTCGATAATCGGTTCGCTGACGGGAATGGTCAGGCGAAGGGCCACATCCACCGAGCCGTCCCTCCGCTTCGCCTTGCGGCTTTCCCGATCCCGCGGCACGGGCAGGCGATACCGGATGTCCGCCCAGGCGAAATGCCGATTTTGCCGGAGCGACCAGGTCGCCTTCACTTCCCGGCTGTCGATCACCGCATCTCCCGGCAGCGGGGAAAAATCGTATTCATCCCCGTCATCCCCGGTATCCTCCAGGCGGAGAACTTCCGGAAACAGACGCTTCAACCGTTTGTCGTAAATGTTCAAGGTGCCGTTGTCGTTGACGGTGATCCGGTAGCAGTCGGTCTCGATCCGGTCCACGGGCTCCGGCGCCTTTCGGTTCATGCGGGACGCTTTCCGAATCCAGTACGCCTTGTAGCCCATCGCCGGAATCCGGTCGCGGAAGTGGATGGTATAGCGGAAAAAGGGGTCGTAGTTTTCGTGGTGAACCAGCTGCCGGTCGACAAGGCCCGGGTCCACCTCCCGCTCATCCACCACCTCAAAGTCGATCGCTTTCCCGTCCCCATCCACCAATTCAAAGGCCGGCCAACGGGTTGTCACCTCCGCCTCGATGGGCTCATCCCGCTCAAAGGGAAGCGTGTTGAAGACCACCAGTTTGTCCCGGGAGCGGTCCGACGGAACCGCTTCGGCGATCCTCCGCATGTAAAAGGCGAGCAGCCGATTCGCCCTCTCCTCCGCATTGGCAAAGCGGGACAGGATATCCCGGTGGACGGCGTCGGAACAGCAGCAGCCGATGCTGTCGTGGGCGTGGTTTTTCAACATTTCCTTCCAGATTTGCTCCATCAAGCCGTGTTCATAGGGGAAGCCCAGGGTGGAGGCGATGGCGGCCAGCGGCTCCAGCAGATGGGTGACCTTGCTTTCAAGCCGGGCATTGGCCGCCTTGATGTCCATCCGCGTCGAATAAATGCTGCGATGCACCCGCATGTATTTGCCGTCCAAAAGCTCCCCGCGGACCACCGGGAGATGCTCCTGCTTTTCGACTTCATCAAAGACGTCTTCATAGCGGCTGAGAAAGAAGTGCCGCTCGGGATAGAGCGCTTTCAGCTTGGCGATGACCTCGGAAATGTTCCTCTGGATCGGCATCTGATCGTGCCCGTTCGGGATGACGATGTGATCGGTCGACGCCCGGCGGTCCAGCTCGGCAAAATACGCATCCATCCGCTTTTTCAGCTCCGTTTCCTCGACGGGCAAATACTTGCCGATGGCATAGCCGAGGGGAAGCCACAGGACCAGCACCTTCGATCCGTCATCGCTCACCCAGTAAAATTCCGTCCTGTCCGTGCCGTGCCGTTCCGAAAGGCCCCGCCAGATCACCGCCCGCCGGATGCCGAAGCCGTTTAAGATCTGGGGAAGCTGCGCCGTCTGTCCGAAGGAATCGGGCAGGTAACCGATCGCCATCGGCTCTCCGAATTCCCGGCAGTCTTTGAGACCGTACAACAGGTTGCGGACGATCGATTCACCGCCGACGACCATCTCATCGGTCTGGGTGTACCAGGGGCCGATGATCAGCTTGCCCCGTTCCACCAGCCGGCGAATCCGCTCCCGGTTTTCCGGCTTGACGGCCAGATAATCCTCCAGCAACACGGTCTGCCCGTCCAGGAGAAAATGCGGGTAGTCCGGATCGCTTTCCAACACCTGCAGGATTTCTTCCATGTCATGCACCAAATAGATCCTCGATTCTTCCGCGGAAAAATACCATTCCCGATCCCAATGCACGTGGGGAATCACATGGACAAACCGTTTCATATGCGCTCCTCCGATAAGGACATCTTGTTCCGCCGCAGTTTCTGGACCCTCGTCACAACAAGAAGGGCGGTGGAAATGCACGTTCCGACGAGGGCGGCTCCCAACCAGATCGCTCCTGCCTTCCACAGGGGCGCTCCCTGAAGGACCAGGAGCGAAAAAATCCCCGCTCCCGGAACGCTCAAGCCGATGTTCGACAGGGTGACCAACGCCCCGGTGACCGCCGAACCGATGCAAAGGGAAGGAATCACCCGCAGGGGGTCGTTGATCATGAAGGGGATCGCCCCCTCGGTGATGCCCGCCAGTCCGAGAATCCACGTCGACTTGCCCACTTCCCGCTCGTATTCCTCGAAATAGCGCCTAAACAACAGGGTGGCCGCCGTCACGGAGAAAGCCGACACCATCTTGACGGAGGCAAAGGCCGCGTAGGGGATGAAGTTGCCGCTGGCCATCGCCCCGATGCAGAAGGTGTAGGCGGTTTTGTTGACCGGCCCGCCCAGATCAAAGGACACCATGATCCCCAGGATGGCTCCGAGCAAAATGGCGTTGCCTCCGGACAATCCCTCCAGCCATTGCAGGAGCAGCCGGTTCAATTCCGCCACCGGCTTGCCGACCACAAACAGCATCAGCGAACCCGTGATGAGGGAACCGATCACCGGATACAGCCAGAAGCTGATGAATCCCGAGAAAACCCCCTTCGGCGGGAGCCGTTTTTTGAGCCATTTCATGAAATAACCGGCCATGAAACCTCCGAGCATCCCGCCCAAAAAGCCGCCTTCGATCATCGTCGCCGCAATTCCCGCGGCAAATCCCGGTCCCAGGGCGGGCTTGTCGGCCAAGGCATACGCCATGTAGGCGGACAAGACCGGGATCATGAGCATTCCGAGCAGGTTGCCGCCCAGTTTTCGGAGCAACCACAGCCAGGAATTTTCCGTCTCATACACCTGTTGCAAGCCGAAGATTTGCGCGATGAGCACCGCGGAGGCCAGGATCATCCCTCCGGCGATGATGATCGGGATGATATGGGAAATCCCGGTCAGAATCGCGTTTTTCACTTCCCCCTGCCAGGACGCCGGCGGCGAATGGACCAGCGCGTCCGTCGCCTGAGGCTTTTCTTTCCCTTCCTTCTCCGCCTGCTCGAGCGCCCTGCGGATCACTTCCTCGGCGTTCCGCAGCGGTGCGGCCACGCTCGTTCGGTAAACGGGAAGATGGGCGAAGCGCTCCGCACCCTTCACCGACACATCGGCGGCAAAAATGGCCGCATCCGCCGCCTTTAACCGCTCTTCCGTATGGGGATCTTCAATGCCGTTCGCCCCCTGCTTCTCCACGTAGACGGCGACGCCCAGCTTCCGGCCGGCCTGCTCCAGCGACTCGGCGGCCATGTAGGTGTGCGCGATCCCCGCCGGACAGGCCGTCACCGCCACAAGGGTTTTCGTCCCTGCCACGCCGTCCCGCCCTTCTTCAGCCCACTCCCCGTCGTCGTCCAGGGCGCGGTACAGCTCTTCGGCGGTTGTGCAGCTTTGTAACCGCTTACGAAATTCCGCGCGCGCCATCCGCTTCGCCAGCTCGGCCAGCAGGTCCAGATGGGTCAATCCCGCTTCTTCCTCCGGAATGGCCAACAAAAAGACGAGATCCACTTCATTGTCCGGGTCCAGGCTCTCCCAGTCCCGGATCGGCTCGGCCAGCTTGGCCACCGCGAAGGCCGCCGATCGGACCGCCGGGGATTTTCCGTGCGGAATGGCGAATCCGCCTTCCAACCCGGTCGGCGACTGGGACTCCCGCTCCATGACGGCCGAGTAAAACGCCTCGGGGGAGGAGATTTTCCCTTCCCGATGCAACCGGTCAATCAGATGGCGGATCACATCCTCCTTGGTCTTCCACGGCGCCCCCACTTCAATCAACCGCACATGGGTCAACGGTTTCAGCCGCATGTTTCCACCACCTTCTTCGGTCCCTATGGCCAACCCCATTATATAAACAAAAAAGTAAGAAGACGGCGATCTTCTTACTTTTCCACCGGTTTTTCCCTTTGCCCCGAAACCTTTGTGTATATTTACACAACTCCGCACACTTTCCAGAAGACTTCGCTCACCCTTCGGAGCACGATATACATCGACGTGCGGTCGGTGATTTCATAACGGTTCAGCACCTGTTTGGGCGCCCAGCAATACAGGCGGAAATCGGCCATTTCCGCCAGCGGATTGCGGCTCAAATGGGTCAGGCTGATCACGTAGGTTCCCTTCTGTTTGGCCGCCGCCACCGCCTCCAGCACCTGCCGGGTCTCGCCGGATGCGCTGATCACAAAGACCAGGTCCCTTTCGGAGCAGCGGTCGGCCTGATACAACATCTCGTGCCGCTGGGTGAAAAAATCGGCCCGTTTGCCGACACACCGCAAATATTTCGCCATCATCTCGCAAAAAGGGGCGGAATCGCCCACCCCGTAAAAAAACACCCGCCTGGCCCGGCGCATTTTCCGCACCGCCTGGAGAATCCGCTCGGAATCCAGCAGTTCCAAGGTTTTTTGGATGATCCCGGTCACCGGAAGGTGCGGGTCCTCCTCCGCCCGGCGGTTCTCAAGGGCGAGGGCCGCCTTCATCTCGGCAAACCCCCGGTAACCCAGCTTTTTGGCGAAGCGCACGATCGTGTTGGGAACAGTGTAGAGGGCTTTGGCCATCGCCTGGATCGAAATGTCCCCGATTTCCTCCCGGTTTTTCCGAATGTATTCGACGATTTGGTCGTCCGTGTCATTCAGCTTGTCCTCATTCAGCTGCACTCTTTCCTCAAACGTCATCGACAAGGCCCCCCGTATCCCCGCAGCCGTCGTCGTTCCGCAGGGCTCCGTCATCCTGTGTCTATTGTAACCCAACCGCGATGGATCCCGGCAAAAGGACGCCCGCTTCTCCCGACCGTCCCGACAAGAGCGATATCTCCATCGGCCGTGCGGGTCCCGGCCCCCGGCCGAAGGCCGATACCTTCCGCGGACCGGTTTCCCCACCCGGCGACGGCTGCGGGCCGACCCCTTTTCTTCACCACATCCCCAGCTGGCGGGGGGCCAGCCCTTCGAAGGTGAGTCCCATCATGTCGATCAGTTCCTTGGCGTTGGGGACCGCATCCCCCCTGGAATTGTTGTTGAAGAGGATGGTGACCTGCCTGGCTTCCCGTTTCATCGCTTCGATGCGGGGGATCCACTCGGCCAGTTCCTCCCGGGAATATCGGTAGGCGTAGCGGACGCCGCGCCAGTTGGAACGGCCCGTCTGATACCATCCCTCCCGGTTGCGGCCGTGGAAACGGATCAAAGCGGCTTCGGGGTGGGTGACCACGGGAACGATTGGGACGGAGCCCTCTCCGGCCTGGGGTTCGTCGCAGACGGTGTGGATCAGCTCCTCTTCCCGAAGGAAGCGGAGGGTCTTTTCGCGAAAGCGGGGTTCATACCAGGTCCGGTTGCGGAATTCGACGGCCAGGGGCAAATCGGCAAAGGCCTCCCGGCACCGCCGGATATGCCGGACATGCTCCCGCGTGCAATCAAACCACGGGGGAAACTGGAACAACACCATCGACAGCTTTCCCGCCTCCCGAAACGGCCGAAGCACGGCGGCAAAGAGTTCGGCCACTTCCTTCCAGGGGCGTTCGGGCGCTCCCTTCGGCCGGCCGTGGCCGGTCAGCTCCCGGTAAGCCTTCACCACGAAGCGGAAAGCTTCCGGCGTCTCCTCCACCCAGCGGGCGCACCGCTCCACGGGAGGAATGGCGTGATAGGTGCTGTCCACCTCCACCACCGGAAAATGGCCGGCATAAAGGGCCAGCTTGTCCCGCGAAGGGGTCCCGGGCGGATACAGGTCGTGATCTCCCCAACCGCACACGCCCACCTGAATCGGATTCATCCGGCTCCCTCCCTGTCTCTGGTGAACCCATTCTACCACAGGAATCGGAAATTGGCCCCGGCGGGCCGCTCTTTCCCTTGGACGGCTTTAATTATACAATAGATGAAAGAAACCGTTGGACCCGGAAGGGAAAATTCACACCGGGACACCCCTGCCGTCGAGGAGGTTTCCAAAAGTGGTCCGACAGGTGCTGTCGATCCGGGCGGCGGTGATCGACCATCTCCGGCAATACTGCATGAAACAGCTTCCCAACGAGGCGTGCGGAATCTTGGCCGGGCAAAACCAGGAGATCACCCGCTTTTTTCCCATTCCGAACCTGGACCAGAGTCCCCATTCCTTTCAATTCGAACCGCGCACCTATCTGAACACGATTCGGGAAATCCGGGAAAGGGGGCTGGACTGGATCGGCATCGTCCACTCCCACCCCAACACGGAGCCGGTTCCCTCCGCCCGGGATCTGGCCAATTGGCATTATCCGGAAAAAAGTTACTGGATCCTCTCCCTCAAGGGGGAGCAAAGCCGCCTCTCGGCCTACTACATCGAAAAGGAAAAGGTTGTCCCGGTGATGTACCAGATCATCGCCGACCGCTGAAGAAAGAAAACGCCCGAAACCGCCTTTTCCCCGGAAAGGCGTTTTCAAGAACAGGAAATCGGAGGATTGAAGATCAGATGGAACAGACCCCTGTGCCCTCCCTGCACACGGACAAGTACCAGATCAACATGATGTACGCCCATTGGAAAAACGGAACCCACCGCAGGCGCCGCGCCTTCGACCTGTATTTCCGGCAGCTCCCCTTCGGAAACGGTTACGTCGTCTTCGCCGGACTGGAGCGGGCCGTCCAATACCTGGAAAATCTCCGCTTCACCGAGGAGGACATCGAGTACCTCGCCGGCCAGCCGGAAAAATACGATCCGGAATTTTTGAACATGCTCCGCTCCTTCCGCTTCACCGGCGATCTCTACGCCGTCCCGGAGGGAACGCTGGTCTTTCCGAACGAGCCCCTTCTCCGGCTGGAAGGATCCATCATGGAACTGCAACTGGTGGAAACCGCCCTGCTCAATTTCGTCGGTTACCAGTCGCTGGTGGCGACCAAGGCGGCCCGCATCCGCCACGTCGCCCCCGATGACGTCCTGATGGAATTCGGCAGCCGGCGGGCCCAGGAAACGGAGGCGGCGGTGTGGGGGGCCCGGGCCACCTATATCGCCGGTTTCGATGCCACCAGCAACGTCCGGGCCGGTCAGCTGTTCGGCATCCCCACCCGGGGGACCCATTCCCATTCCTGGGTGCAGGATTTCGACAGCGAACTGGAAGCCTTCCGCGCCTTCGTCCGTTCCTTCCCGGACCAGGCCATTCTGCTGGTGGACACCTATGACACCCTGAAGAGCGGGCTGCCCCACGCCATCCAGGTGGGCTTGGAATTGAAACGGGAAGGAAAGCGGCTGGTCGGCATCCGGCTGGACAGCGGCGATTTGGCCTATTTGTCCAAGCGCGCCCGGAAGATGCTGGACGAGGCGGGGCTGACGGACACCCAGATCGTCGCCTCCAGCGACCTGGACGAAACGACCATCCTCAACCTGAAAGCGCAGGGGGCCAAGATCGACTCCTGGGGAATCGGCACCAAACTGATCACCGCCTACGATCAACCCGCCCTCGGCGCCGTCTACAAGATGGTGGCCCGCTACGAACAGGGCCGGTGGCTTCCGACCTTGAAAATCTCCTCCAATCCGGAAAAGGTGACCACCCCCGGCCGCAAGACGGTTTACCGGATCGTCGACCGGACAACGGGCAAGGCGCGGGGGGATCTGATCACCCGGGTGGACACCTCTATCGACGAAAGTCAGCCCCTCGTCCTGTTCCACCCGGTCCACACCTTCCGGAAGAAAAAGGTCACCCATTTCCGGGCGATCAATCTCCTCGTCCCCGTCTTCCGGGAAGGAAAACGGGTGTACGAACTCCCCTCCCTGGAGGAGATCCGAAAGTACCACCGGGAACAGCTCTCCCTGTTCTGGGAGGAGTACCTGCGCATCCTCAACCCGGAGGAGTACCCCGTCGATCTCTCCCGGGACCTGTGGGAGGAGAAGCAAAATCTCCTGAACAAGATCTACGCGTCGATCCGGGAGGAAAACGGAAACTGACGCCTGAATCCGGAAAAGAAAGGGCACCCGCGAACATCGCGGGTGCCCAGCTCATTTTCACGCGATTTCCCTGGATGAGCCGACCGGGCATATGGGGTGCCGGGAGAAATCAGACCTGGGTGAATTGTTCCTCCTCCGTGGACCCGGTGAGGGCGGTGGTGGAGGAAGTGCCTCCGGAAATCACCATAGACACTTCGTCGAAGTATCCGGTTCCCACTTCCCGCTGATGGCGGGTGGCCGTATACCCGTGCACTTCGCTGGCAAACTCCCGCTCCTGCAGTTCGGCGTAGGCGGCCATGCCCCGCTCCTTGTACTGGCGGGCCAGTTCGAACATGCTGTGGTTCAGGGAATGGAAGCCGGCCAGGGTGACGAATTGGAACTTGTAACCCATTTCGCCCAGCTCGTGCTGGAAGCGGGCGATGGTGTCATCATCCAGCTTTTTCTTCCAGTTGAAGGAGGGCGAACAGTTGTAGGCCAGCATTTTGCCCGGATACTTGGCGTGAATCGCTTCGGCGAAGCGGCGGGCTTCCTCCAGATTGGGCTCCGAGGTTTCGCACCAGATGAGGTCGGCGTAAGGCGCATAGGCCAATCCCCGGGCGATGGCCTGATCCAGGCCCGCGCGCACCCGGAAAAATCCTTCCGGCGTCCGCTCCCCGGTGAGGAACTCCCGATCCCGCGGATCCACATCGCTGGTGAGCAGTTTGGCGGCGTTGGCGTCGGTCCGGGCGATGAGGATGGTGGGCACGCCCATCACATCGGCGGCGAGGCGGGCGGCCACCAGGTTCCGAATCGCCTGCTGGGTCGGGATGAGCACCTTGCCTCCCAGATGTCCGCACTTCTTCTCCGAGGAGAGTTGATCCTCAAAGTGGACGCCGGCGGCCCCCGCTTCGATCATCGCCTTCATCAGCTCAAACACATTGAGGGGTCCTCCGAAACCGGCCTCCGCATCGGCGACGATCGGAGCAAACCAGTAGCGCTTGGCGCCACCCTCGGCGTGTTCGATCTGATCGGCGCGCTGCAGCGCCTGGTTGATCCGCTTCACCACATGGGGGACGCTGTTGGAGGGATACAGGCTCTGATCCGGATACATCTGACCGGCCAGGTTGGCGTCCGCCGCCACTTGCCATCCGCTCAGATAAATGGCCTTCAAACCGGCCTTCACCTGCTGGACCGCCTGGTTTCCGGTGAGGGCCCCCAGGGCTTTCACGTGGTGTTCCGTTTTTAAGAGGTGCCACAGCCGCTCGGCCCCCATCTTGGCCAGGGTGTATTCAATCTTGACGGAACCGCGCAGTTTCAGGACCTGCTCCGCGGTGTAGGGGCGGACAATGCCTTTCCACCGTTCATCCTTCTCCCAGCTTTCCTGCAGGGCTTTTGCTTCCTTGGGATCGATCATGGGGAATTCCTCCTTGGTATATATTTGATAAAATTGTAAATATTTGACATATTTGATATAATACCATCCCCGCCCCTTTCCGGGGGATCAAAAATCGGAAAGGGGTGACCAAGACAAGGCTGAGTGGGTATGCGAGGATCCGGGCCGCCGGATTGAAGGGATCCGTCCGTCCCGGAACAGTCCCTTCGAACCCTTCGCCCTGATCTTCAGATGGGGGGCGAGGCGTCCGGCCCGCCCCCTCTTCTTCGCGCTAATCCAGGTAGGCGTATCCCGGGAGGGTGAGGAATTCGGCCAATTGATCCTGGGTGATCAGGCGGGTCAACAGCTCCCGGGCCTCGTTGAACTTGCCCTTTTCAAAGGCCTCCTCGCCGATCTCCCCACGGATCCGGTCCAGCTCCTCCTGCATGAGCTCTTCCACCATCTCCCAGGTCACCTTGCGGCCGTCCTCCAATTTGCCCTCGGGATGGCGAATCCACTGCCACAGCTGGGCCCGGGAGATTTCGGCCGTGGCCGCATCCTCCATCAGGTTGTCGATGGCGACGGCTCCGTAACCCCGGAGCCAAGCCTCCACGTACAGAAGCCCCACCCGCAGATTGGTTCGGACTCCCTGTTCCGTGATGGGCCCCTCGGGAACGGCCACCAGATCCTTGGCCGTCACCTCCACATCGTCCCGCTTCTTGTGAATCTGGTTGGGCGTGGGCATCAGCTCGTCGAAGATCTCCTTGGCCACGGGAACCAGCCCCGGATGGGCCACCCAGGTTCCGTCATGGCCGTCGGAGGCTTCCCGCCGCTTGTCTTCCCGCACCTTGGCCATGGCCGCCTCGTTCTTCTCCGGGTCATCCTTCACCGGGATCTGGGCGGCCATGCCTCCGATCGCCGGCGCTCCCCTCCGGTGGCAGGTTTTGATCGTCAACAGGGTGTAGGCCCGCATGAAGGGCACAGTCATCGTCACCCGGTTGCGGTCGGGAAGGATCACCTCCGGCCGTTTGCGGAACCGCTTCAGATAGCTGAAAATGTAGTCCCAACGGCCGCAGTTCAATCCCGCGGAGTGTTCCCTCAGCTCGTAGAGAATCTCATCCATCTCGAAGGCGGCCGTGATCGTTTCAATCAGAACGGTCGCCTTGATGGTGCCCCGGGGAATCCCCAGTTCATCCTGTGCAAAGTTGAACACATCGTTCCACAGCCGGGCCTCCAGGTGGCTCTCCATCTTCGGAAGGTAGAAATAGGGGCCCGTCCCCCGATTGATCAATTCCTTGGCGTTGTGGAAGAAATACAGTCCGAAGTCGAAAAGGCCGCCGGACACCGCATCCCCGTCGACAAACAGGTGCTTCTCTTCCAGGTGCCAGCCCCGGGGCCGAACGATCAGCGTGGCCACCTCATCCTTGAGGGCGTACTTCTTCCCCTCGGGGCTGACATAATCGATCCGCCGGCGGATGGCGTCCCTCAGGTTGATCTGCCCTTGGATCACATTCTCCCAGGTGGGGGAGAGGGCGTCCTCAAAGTCGGCCATAAAGCATTTGGCTCCCGAATTGAGGGCGTTGATCACCATTTTCCGGTCGCCCGCCGGACCGGTGATCTCCACCCGTCGGTCCTGCAGATCCTCCGGCAAGGGAGCGATCGTCCAGGATCCCTCGCGAATCGATCGGGTCTCCGGCAAAAAGTCGGGCAACTCCCCGGCGTCGAAACGCTCCTGACGCTGCGCGCGCCGGGCGAGGAGCTCCTTTCTCCTTTCACCGAATTTCCGTTCCAGCCGGGCGACAAAATCCAGCGCCTCCGGAGTCAGGATCTCCGCAACTTCCGGCGTCACCCGTCCTTTCACTTCTACCCCTTCCGGACAAGAGAGGGTGGTGGTCATGTGCTGTCCCCCTTCCCGCTGGGTCGTTTCTGTAGTAATACAATTCACCCGTTCACCGTTATTGTATTACAACAGAGGTGGTCTTGCAACTGTCTCTTGTACAGTTTTTCATTCCTCTCCCCCATCAAACCCCTTTTTTCGAAAAAAACCGCCCAATTGACATCCGGTCTGCAACCTGATAAAGTTTAGTTTACGAATGGACGAAATGCGATGAAGGGGCCGACAGGGGGACCTCCGCGTCCCAGAGAGCCGGCGGCCGGTGCGATGCCGGTACGCGGAACCCCTTGCACCCACCCTGGAGCAGCCGGTGATGAGCCGTGCCGGGTCCCCGCCGTTAACGGGTCAAAGCGGGCCGCCGACACAGCGGCGGTCAAGCAGGGTGGTACCGCGGAGCGTCTCTCCGTCCCTATCGGGGGCGGAGTTTTTCATTTTCAAGGGAAAGGAGCGTATCGCCATGCATGACGAAAAGGGTGTAACCCCGCAATCCGTGGATTTTTCCCGGTGGTACATCGACACCATCCGAAAGGCCGACCTGATGGATTACTCCCCGGTTCGCGGTTGCATCGTGTTCAAGCCGGACGGCTACGAACTCTGGGAGCGTATCCAGGCCGGCCTCGACAAGCGCTTCAAGGAAACGGGGCACCGCAACGCCTATTTCCCGATGCTGGTGCCGGAGAGCTTTTTCCAGAAGGAAAAGGACCACGTGGAAGGCTTCAACCCCGAACTGCCCTGGGTGACCGAGGCCGGCGGTGAACAGCTGGAGGAGCGGCTGGCCCTCCGCCCCACCTCCGAGACGATCATCGGGCACATGTACAGCCAATGGATCCAGAGCTATCGGGATCTGCCGGTGCTGATCAACCAGTGGGCCAACGTTTTCCGCTGGGAAAAGCGGACCTTTCCCTTCCTGCGCACCTCGGAATTCCTCTGGCAGGAGGGGCACACCGCCCACGCCACCGAGGAGGAAGCGCGGAAGGAAACGATGCAGATGCTGGAAATCTACCGGGACTTCGTGGAAAGCGAACTGGCCATTCCCGTCTGGAGCGGGGAAAAAACCCCTTCGGAACGGTTTGCCGGGGCCGTTCAAACCTACTCGATCGAAGCGATGATGAAGGACGGCAAAGCGCTGCAGGCGGGAACCTCCCACTACCTCGGCCAAAACTTCGCCAAGGCCTTCGACATTCAATTCCTGGACCGGGATAACCAGCGGAAATACGTGCACACCACCTCCTGGGGGGTATCCACCCGCCTGATCGGCGCCCTGATCATGGTGCACGGGGATGATCAGGGGCTCGTGCTGCCGCCGCGGATGGCTCCGGTGCAGGTGATCATGATTCCCGTCGGACCGCCCAAAAAGCGGCAGGATGTGATGGGGCCCTTTGACCGGATCTTCGAAACGCTGAAACAGGCGGGCATCCGGGTCAAGGCCGATCTCCGGGATGAAAGCCCGGGTTGGAAGTTCAACGAGTGGGAGATGCGGGGCGTGCCGCTGCGGATCGAGCTCGGGCCGCGGGACGTCGAAAACAACCAGTGCGTTCTGGCCCGCCGGGACACCGGCGAAAAGCTGGCGGTCCCCCTGGACAAGGTCCTGGAAACCGTCCAATCCCTGCTGGATACGGAGATCCAGAAAAACCTGTTCCGGATGGCCCTCGACTTCCGCGACCGCCACTCCCATCTGGATCTGGAAACCCTGGACGACCTTCAAAAACACATAGCCTCCGCCGCCGAACGGGGCGAACCGGCGGGATGGATGCTGGCGGGATGGTGCGGAAGCGACGCCTGCGAAGCGAAGGTGAAGGAAGAGACCAAATACACTTCCCGCAACATTCCCTTCGATCCGCCCGCCGTCAAAAAGCGCTGCCTGGTCTGCGGCGACGACGCCCGGCACACGGTCTGGTTCGCCCGGGCCTATTGATCCGGGGGCGGCCGCCACAAAAAACACACCCGGGCCGAAGTGGTCAAGCCCCAAAAATGTAGACACGTAAAAACACCCGGCTTATGCGGCGTGCTGACGCCTGTATTCTACAGGCGTCAGCTTGTTTAATTTCAGTTGAAGCCGCTCCTCGTTGTAAAAACGAATATACCTTTGAATTAGGATTTGAGCCTGCTCAGTATCTTGGATATGATGGTGTTGGAGAGCTTCTGTCTTTAAGTGGGAGAAGAAGCTCTCGATTGGGGCATTGT
>NZ_FOOK01000036.1 GCF_900113175.1 Planifilum fulgidum
AACCGATCAAAAGCATTTTGAACAGCATGACCGGATCGATGCAAGGACGCCCATTATCTTGACAATACAAGGGGCGGCATTTTTCCGCGATAAACGAAAAGTCGATGGTTTCATTGATTTTTCTAAGCAAGTGATCTTGGGGAACAAGGTCTTCTATGTTGACTGTTTCGGGTTGAAATTCCCTGGATGGGTTCGTCCTGAACATATAAAAACCTTCCTTCGGAATTGTTTTATTCCGAATTCAACAAAAAAGGCTGTTGACCCTTCTTTGTCAACAGCCTCGACTGCCGACATTTGTCGGCAGTCCTTTTTTGTTTGATGCGATGGGTGCGCGGCGCAGGATGCGGCCCCCGATTTTGTCGTTTCCGCGATGCAGGATTTTTTGGAATGCATGTGGTATAATTTACAGTGTGGTGGAAAGTGGGGGAAAGTGGGGGGAGGGGGAGACGGCGGGATGTTCATGGGGGAATACCGGCATTCCCTGGACGATAAGGGTCGTCTGTTCATCCCTTCCAAATTCAGGGAGGGATTGGGTGCCTCCTTTGTCGTCACCCGCGGTCTGGACCGCTGTCTCTTCGCATATCCCCGCTCGGAATGGTCTCTCCTCGAACAGAAACTGAAGTCCCTTCCGTTTACCCGGGCAGATGCCCGCGCCTTCACGCGTTTTTTCTTTTCTGGAGCGATTGAAGCGGAATTGGACAAACAGGGGCGCATCAGCCTCCCCGCCCATCTTCGCCAGTATGCCAGTCTGGAAAAGGAATGTGTCGTGATCGGCGTTTCCAACCGGGTGGAGATTTGGAGCAAGGAAAATTGGGAATCCTACTTTGCAAGTTCGGAACAATCCTTCAACGAAATCGCGGAAAAACTGGTCGACTTCAACGTGGAACTGTAAGGGGGAACGCCGTTGTTCCGTCATGAGACGGTGTTGAGAGAGGAAGCCGTGGACGGCTTGAAGGTCCGCCCCGAGGGGATTTACGTGGATTGCACCCTCGGGGGAGGGGGACACAGCCGGCTGATCGCCGATCGCTTGGGTCCAGGCGGTCTGTTGATCGGCATCGATCAGGACCCGGATGCCCTTAAGGCCGCCCGGAAGCGGCTGGCCGGAGCCGGTTGCCGCATTCATCTTGTCCGGAGCAATTTCCGCCGCCTCGAAGAAATCCTGGACGAACTTCAGATTGATGAAGCGGACGGATTTCTTTTTGACTTGGGAGTCTCTTCCCCCCAGCTGGATCGGGAGGAACGGGGATTCAGCTATCACCGGGACGCTCCTTTGGACATGCGGATGGACCCCGACCGCGAGTTTACGGCCTATGATCTCGTCAACACATGGCCGGAGGAGGAGATTGCCCGAATTTTGTCGCAATACGGCGAGGAGCGTTTCGCCCGCCGGATCGCCGGGCGCATTGTCGAGCGGCGAAGGCGCGTTCCCATCCGGACCACCCGGGAGCTGGCGGAAATCATCAAGGAATCCATCCCCGCTCCTGCCCGCCGCCGCGGACCCCATCCCGCCCGCCGCTCGTTTCAGGCGATCCGCATCGCCGTCAACGATGAGCTGGGCGCCTTTTCCTCGGCCCTGGACCAGGCGATCAAGCGGCTTCGCAAGGGCGGAAGGATTTGCGTGATTTCCTTCCATTCGCTGGAGGACCGCATCTGCAAGCGTGCTTTTCAAGCGGGAGAACGGGGGTGTGTCTGTCCTTCGGACTTTCCCGTTTGCGTTTGCAATCAGCGTCCATTTCTCCGATCGGTGACAAAAAAACCGATTCTCCCCTCGCCGCGGGAGGTGGAACAGAATCCGCGGGCCCGATCGGCGAAATTGCGCATCGCTGAAAAGATATAGGAGGGTCAAAGATGATGGAGAACCGGGGAAGCGCCGCCAGAGCGGTCGCCTTTGAAGAGACCGCTGTCGAAAAAAAGAGAAGGCGGCTTCTGCAGGCGAGGGGATTGCCCGCCGGAGAGAAATTGTTGTATTTGTTCAGCGTGGTAGTATGCGTCGCGTTGGCCGCCCTGGTGATTTCACAATATGCGGAAGTGACGGAACTGAACGTGGAAATTCAAAAAGTGGAAGAAGAGACCAAGCGGATCCAGGAGATCAACCGGCAGCTGGAAGCGGAGAAGAACATGCTGAGCAGCGGGGAACGGATTCGCCGGTTTGCGGAGATGAAAGGCATGGTGCCGGCGGAAAATGTGAAGCCTTTTCCCTCCTCCGGCGACCGGAAAAACCTGAGCGAACAGGCGGACCGGGATAAGCAGGGGTGAAGGGAGTCGTCGAGATGGAGGGAAACCGGAAAACCATCCAGTTTCGCATTCTGCTGGTCTGTTTTTTGATCCTGGGACTGGTTTTTTCGATCACCCTTCGCTTGCTGTGGATCCAGACGGTGGATGCTTCCGATCTTCGCAAGCGGGCCGAAAAGATCTGGGAGAAACAGGAGCTGATCGAACCGAGCCGGGGGTCGATCACCGACCGGAACGGCGAGCCTTTGGTGCGGGACATCGTGAAGTACATCATCGCCGCCGACCCGACCCAGGTGGAGGATCCGAAGGAAGCGGCCGAAAAATTGTCCCCCATACTGAACATTCCCCGGGATGACCTGTACCGGAAGCTGAGCAACAAGGGGCTCAAACACGTGAAACTGATGGGCGGGGGCACCTACAAGGTTTCCCGGGATGTACAAAAGCGGGTCATGGATTTGAAGCTGGAGGGCATCTACGCCATCCCCACGGTGGGAAGGCAATATGTGGAGGGGAGCCTCGCCGCCCACGTCCTCGGTTTCGTCAATCTGGACAACAGCGGGGTCGGAGGGGTGGAGCAGCGTTACAACGATCAGCTGAAGGGGGAACCGGGGGAGATTCGCTTTAAAAAGGATGCCAGGGGCATCCGTTTTTCCGACGGGCCGGAGGAATTCCGTCCTCCCCGGCACGGCAAGGACCTGATTCTCACCCTGGATCGGGAAATCCAGTTTCATGTGGAGCGGGTTCTGGAACAGGCGATGGAACGCTACCGTGCCAAGGGGGCGACGGCGATTGTCGTCGATCCACGGAACGGCGATGTATTGGCGATGGCCAATCGCCCCACCTTTGATCCAGAACAGTACGCCACCACCCTGGAAACGGGCGTGAACGACGTCAACATCGCCATCAGCAACGTGTACGAGCCCGGATCCACCTTCAAGATCGTCACCCTGGCCGCGGCGATCGAAGAGGGGATGTTCCATCCGGAGCAGACTTTTGAGTCGGGGTCGATCCGGGTGGGAGGACGCCTGATTCGCGACTGGAATGGCGGCCGGGGTTGGGGGGAGATCACCTACCGGGAAGGGGTGTATCGCTCCAGCAACGTCGCCTTTGTGCTATTGGGACAGAGGCTGGGGCAGGATCGGATGATCCGGTATATCGAACGCTTCGGCTTCGGGCGGATCACCGATTCCACCGGCCGGAAAACGGGGATCGATCTGCCCGCCGAGGCAAAGGGGTATTTTTTCGGCCGCCGGCTTTATGAGTCCGAATTGGCCACCACCGCCTTCGGCCAAGGCATTGCCGTGACTCCGCTCCAGCAGGTGATGGCCGTCTCCGCCGTCGCCAACGGCGGAACCCTGTATAAGCCCCGCGTGGTCAAAGCGGTCCGGGACCCGGAGACGGGAAAACTGACGGAGAACAAGCCGGAGATTGTGAACGAACGGGTGATTTCCCCGGAGACCGCGGCCCAGGTTCGACAAATTTTGACCGGTGTGGTGGAGCATGGGACCGGCAGCGAGGCGGCCCTTGAGGATTACGCGGTGGCCGGGAAAACGGGGACGGCGCAAAAGCCGAAGGGCAGCGGCGGATACGCCTCCGACCGCCATTTTGTGTCCTTCGTGGGTTTTGCACCCGCGCAGTCGCCCAAGGTGGTGGTTTATGTCGCCCTGGACGAACCGTCGGTGGAGAGCGGCTCGGTTTCGGGCGGAACCGTCGCCGCCCCGGTCGCCCGGGAGATTCTGAAGGGCACCCTGAAGGCCCTGAAAATCAAACCCCAGCTTTCCTCTCTGGAGGATAGGGTAAACCTGGATTGATCCGGTGTTGAAGGGATTTCTCCCGCCGGGGGGAAATCCCTTTTCTCGTGGCCGAAAAAGGGGATGGGCGCCCCAAGGGGCGAAACAAAGGTTTTGCGCCTTCCGAAGGAAAGGGGAGAGCTTGTTCTAACTTCCCGGTCAAGAGAATATGGTGCAATAGGGGATCCGCAAAGAAAAGGGGGAGAAACGGTTGCGCGTACCCCACTCCTTGGTGCGCAAGCGCCTGTTTGTCGCACTTGTGGTGATCACTCTGGTATTTCTCGCTCTCTTCGGAAGATTGGCCTATGTGCAGCTGATCCGGGGGGACTGGCTCGCGGGGCGCGCCCAGGATTTGTGGACGCGGAACATCCCCTTCGAAGCCCAAAGGGGAAGGATAGTGGACCGGAACGGCGATGTGCTCGTCGATAACGTGAGCGCGCCCTCGGTCATGGCCATTCCCGCTCAGATCAAAAATCCCGCGGAGACGGCCCGCACGTTGGCCCGCTTGCTCCGGGCTTCCGAGGAGGAGATCTATCGCAAGATCACGAAGCGCGAGATGATTGTCCGCCTTTCCCCGGAAGGGAGGAAAATACCGGAGGAGCTGGCGCGGAAAATCCAGGGGCTTCGCCTGCCGGGAATTGTCGTGGTGGAGGACAGCAAGCGCCATTATCCCCACGGCTCCCTGGCCGCCCATCTTTTGGGCTTCACCGGAATTGACAACCAGGGATTGTCCGGCATCGAGCTGGTGTACGATGAACAGCTGGCGGGGACCCCGGGATATGTCTCCTTTTCCGCCAACGCCAAAGGGGAGAAGCTTCCCGGAGGAGAGGACAGGTATACGCCGCCCCGGGACGGAATGGACTTGATGCTGACCGTCGACCGGACGATCCAAGCGGTGTTGGAGCGGGAATTGGATCAGGCCATGGCCCAGTATCAACCGGAGAATGTCCTGGCCATCGCCATGGATCCCCGGACGGGAGAAATTCTCGGGATGGGCAGCCGTCCCACCTTCCGGCCCGACCGCTATCAGGAAACCGATCCGCGGATCTATAACCGGAACCTGCCCATCTGGAAAACCTACGAACCCGGTTCCACCTTCAAGATCATCACTCTGGCGGCCGCTTTGGAGGAAAACAAGGTGAATCTGAAGGAGCATTTTTTCGATCCGGGATATGCGGAGGTGGGCGGAGCGCGCTTGCGCTGTTGGAGGAGCGGGGGACACGGGAGCCAGACTTATCTGGAAGTGGTCGAAAATTCCTGCAACCCCGGCTTTGTCAACCTGGGCCAGCGCCTGGGGAAGGACACCCTGTTTAAATACATCCGCCTGTTCGGTTTCGGGAGAAAGACGGGGATCGATTTGAGCGGAGAGGCGCGGGGAATCCTGTTTGCGCCGGATCGGATCGGTCCCGTGGAGCTGGCCACCACCGCCTTCGGCCAGGGGGTGTCGGTGACTCCCATCCAGCAGGTGACCGCTGTTTCCGCGGCGATCAACGGGGGAAAACTGATGGAACCGCATTTGGCGAAAGCGTGGATCGATCCGAAGACCGGGAAGGTCGTGAAGGAGATTCCCCCCCGGATGAAAAGGCGGGTGATTTCGGAGGAGACCTCCCGGCAGGTGCGCCGCGCCCTGGAGAGCGTGGTGGCCAGGGGGACCGGACGCAAGGCGTTCATCGACGGATACCGGGTGGGGGGGAAGACCGGTACGGCGCAAAAGGTCGGACCGAACGGACGATACCTGCCCAACAACCACATTGTCTCCTTCATCGGGTTTGCCCCGGCGGATGATCCGCGGATCGTGGTTTACGTGGCCGTGGACAATCCGAAGGGCGTCCAGTTCGGCGGCGTGGTGGCCGCGCCGATCGTGCGGAACATTCTGGACGATTCCTTGCGTTATCTGGGGGTGAAAAAGCGCAAGGGCCAAATTCCGCCCGAACGGGTGCCGACAGAGGAGCCTTATGTGACCGTGCCGGACCTGATCGGGGAAGACGTGGACAAGATCCGCACCAGCCTGTTTTCCGAACCCCTCGAGGTGGTCGGGAAGGGGGATGTCGTGATCAACCAGCTTCCCAAGCCCGGTCAGCGGGTGAAAAAGGGGACGCCGATTCGCATCTATTTGGGTGACAAAACCACGAAAGGAGATTAAAATAGGGAGTGTGAAAAAGCCATCCCTGCCAGGAAGAAACCTGGCATTTATCGTGTCTTTCCCCGTTTTTTTCGGCCTTTGGGAAAGGCAGCGGCTGAGGAGGACAGCGATGAGACTGGAGGAACTGATCCGACCGCTCCTGCTGAAAGAGGTAACGGGAAACCCCGGTGTCGAAATCCGGGGGGTGGAGACGGATTCCCGCCGCGTCCGGCCCGGGGATCTGTTCATCGCATTGCGCGGGTTTACGGTGGACGGTCACCGGTATGTGCCCGAAGCGGTCCGGCGGGGTGCCGCCGCCGTGGTGGCGGAGGAGGCGGTGGAGGCGCCCGTCCCGGTGGTGCGGGTTCCCGACACCCGGCGGGCAATGGCCGTTCTGGCCGCCACCTTTTACCGCCATCCGACGCGGGAGCTGAAGCTGATCGGCGTGACCGGGACCAACGGCAAAACGACCACTTCTCACCTGATACAAACCATCCTGAATGACCGGGGAACGCCCGCCGGGCTGATCGGCACGATCCACATGCGCATCGGCGACCGCTCCTATCCCGTGCGTAACACGACGCCGGAGGCGGTGGACCTGCAGCGAAGTTTTCGCTGGATGTGCGATGAAGGATGCCGTTATGCGGTGATTGAAGCCTCCTCCCACGCCCTGGATCTCGGCCGCACCCGGGGCTGTGAGTTTCATGCCGCCGTTTTTACCAATCTGACCCGGGATCATCTCGACTACCACGGCACGATGGAGAAGTACCGGGAGGCCAAGGGCTTGCTGTTCAGCCAGTTGGGGAACCGCTTTTCCGATGAGCCGGGGGAAAACCGGTATGCGGTGCTGAACGCGGATGATGAAGCATCCGCCTATTTTGCCCGGATCACCCCCCAGCAGGTGATCACCTACGGGATCGAAAGCCCCGCGGATGTCCGGGCGGAAAACATTCAGATCCGCAGCGAGGGGACTTCCTTCACCCTGCGCACTTTTCGCGGGTCGATCGATGTCCGCCTGCAGCTGGTCGGAAAGTTCAGCGTATACAATGCGCTGGCCGCGGCGGCCGTCGCCCTGGCGGAAGGGGTGCCCCTGGAGGCGATCCGGGGCAGTTTGGAGGCGGTCACCGGGGTGGCCGGGCGCTTTGAAAAGGTGGACGAAGGGCAACCTTTCACCGTATTGGTCGATTATGCCCACACGCCGGACAGTTTGCAAAATGTGCTCGAGACGATTCGCGGCTTCGCCCGCGGATCCGTATACTGCGTCGTGGGATGCGGCGGGGACCGGGACCGGGGCAAGCGTCCCCGGATGGCCCGAATCGCCGCGGAGCACAGCGATGTGGTCATCCTCACTTCGGACAATCCCCGCTCCGAAGATCCAGAGGCGATTATCGCCGACATGTTGGAAGGGCTTGACGGGGAGATGCGGGAGCGGACCGTCACCCTGGTGGATCGGCGGGAAGCCATCCGCTACGCCGTGGATCGGGCTGCCCCCGGCGACGTGGTGTTGATTGCCGGAAAGGGGCACGAGACGTATCAGGAAATCAAGGGTGTCCGTTACGATTTCGATGACCGCGAGGTAGCCCGCGAGGCCCTCCGCGCCCGGGGCCGGGTTGGATGAGTGGGCGTAAGATTTGCTTGGGAGGCCGCATGATGCAAGAAACTTGTCACTGGATTCGAAAGCGGGTGGGAGGAGACTGGATCGGTTCCGTCGCCGACCGTCATCTGCTGGTGGACGGCGTTTCCACCGACACGCGGAAGCCGATGCCCAACCGATTGTTTGTTCCCCTTGTCGGCACCCGCTTCGATGGACACGATTTTTTGACAGAGGCGGTAAAGCAGGGGGCGGCGGCCGCCCTCTGGCAGCGGGATCATCCGCTTCCCGAAACCCCGCCCATTCCCCTCATCCTGGTGGACGACACCCTGAAGGCCCTGCAGGAGCTGGCTGCGGCGGTTCGCCGGCAGTGGGAGATTCCGGTGGTCGGGGTCACCGGAAGCAACGGAAAAACGACGACCAAGGAACTGATCGCCGGCGTCTTGTCTTCCCGGTATCGGGTACATAAGACCGAAGGGAATTTGAACAACCACATCGGTTTGCCCCTGACCCTTCTCTCCGCTCCCCCGGATGCGGAAGCGGCCGTGGTGGAGATGGGAATGAATCACCGGGGCGAAATCGCCCTTCTTTCCCGGCTGGCCGCCCCGGACATCGGGGTGATCACCAACGTGGGCGATGCCCACCTGGAGTTTTTGGGCAGCCGGGAGGGAATCGCCGAGGCCAAGCTGGAAATCCGGGAAGGGCTGTCGGAGGAGGGAACCCTGATCATCCACGGGGATGAGCCCCTTCTCACCGGGCGGGTCCGCGGGGAGTCCCGGAAAGTCATCCGCATCGGCTGGGGAAGGGAAAACGATGACTTCCCCGAAGATGTCACCCTTTCCGAAAAAGGGATCTCCTTCCGCTCGGCGGCGTACGGGACCCGCTTTGAACTTTTCCTTCCCGGCCGGCACAATGTCCTCAATGCGTTGATGGCGGCGGCCGTCGGCCGCGTCCTGGGCCTTCCGGAGGAGGCGATTGCCGAGGGCCTCCGGCGCGTCCGCCCCGCGGGAATGCGGCTGGAGACGGTCGTTGCGGAAAACGGGATGCGCGTCATCAACGATGCCTACAACGCCAATCCCACTGCGGTCCGCGCCGCCATCGACTGGCTTGCGGACCTGGAGCCGGAAAAGGAGAAGTGGGTGCTTCTCGGCGACATGACGGAATTGGGGGCGGATGAGGAGCGTTATCACCGGGAAATCGGCCGGTATGCCGTTGAAAAAGGGGTCCGACGGGTGTATACTTTCGGCGACCGGGGAAAATGGATCGCCGAAGGGGCGAAGGAGGCCGGCAAGGAGATTCGGGCGGAGCATTTCGCTTCGCTGGAGGATGCGGCCAAAACGTTGAGGGATCAGGGAAACGAAGGCGTTTTGCTTTTGGTGAAGGCCTCCCGGATGGTCCGCCTGGAGCGGGTTGTGCAGGATTTAATAAAAAGGGAGTCGTCGGGAACATGATGGATATCCGGATCATTCTCATCACGATATTGGTGGCATTTTTCATCGGCGTCTTTTTGGGCCCGATGTTCATACCCATTCTGAAGCGGCTCAAATTCGGACAGAGCATCCGAGAAGAAGGACCGAAGGCGCACCAGAAAAAGGCGGGAACTCCCACGATGGGCGGTACGATCATTCTCACGTCCATCGTCCTGACGGCGCTTCCCTTCACCAATTTGATTGAACTTGAAATGGTGAACGCCGACTTGTTCTTCCTTCTCTTCGCCACGTTGGGTTACGGGATCATCGGTTTTCTTGACGACTACATCAAAGTGGTCATGAAGCGGAATCTGGGCCTGACCGCGAAGCAAAAGCTGCTGGGGCAATTGTTCATCGGGCTGGTCCTCTTTTGGGTTCTGCTGAAAGTCCGGGTGATCGAAGGGGATTGGAACGCCATTTCCACCATTAAAATTCCCGGAACGGATCTGGAATTCTGGCTCAATTGGCTGTACCTGCCGCTGTTGATGCTGATGCTGATCGGATCCTCCAACGCCGTCAATCTGACCGACGGATTGGACGGTCTTCTGGCGGGAACGGCGGCGATCGCCTACGGGGCCTATGCCATCATCGGCCTGGTTCAAAGCAATTATACGGTCGCCATTTTCTCCGCGGCGGTGGTGGGGGCGCTCCTCGGATTCCTCGTCTTCAACGCCCATCCAGCCAAGGTGTTCATGGGAGACACCGGCTCCCTGGCTCTGGGAGGCGGTCTGGCGGCCTTGGCGGTGATCACCAAGACGGAACTTTTGCTGCTCGTGATCGGAGGCGTGTTCGTCCTCGAAGCGCTGTCCGTCATGATTCAGGTGACTTCCTTCAAGCTCCGGGGCAAGCGGGTGTTCCGCATGAGCCCGCTGCACCACCATTTTGAACTGGGCGGCTGGTCCGAGTGGCGCGTCGTCACCACCTTCTGGTTCGTCGGTTTCCTCTTCGCCGGACTGGGCATCTATCTGGAGGTGTTCCTCCGATGAATCCTTCCCCGGTCCGGTGGGACGGCCGTTCCGTCGTCGTCCTCGGGATGGGAAAAAGCGGGATTGCGGCGGCCAAACTGCTTCATTCCCTCGGGGCGAAGGTTTTGGTCAACGACCGGAAACCCCGGTCGGAATGTCCCGAGGCGGAGGCGTTGGAGCGGATGGGCATCCGGGTGGTTCTCGGGGGCCATCCGCCAACTCTTTTGGACGGGAAGGTGGATCTTCTCGTCAAAAATCCGGGGATTCCCTACCGGGTTCCTCCCGTCAGGGAGGCGATCCGGCGGGGAATCCCCGTCGTGACCGAAGTGGAGATCGCCGCGCAAATGATCCCGTCTCCCATTGCGGGCATCACCGGTTCCAACGGAAAGACGACCACCACCTCGCTGGTCGGTCACATGTTGCGCACCGGCGGTTTGGAGGCCCGGGTGGCGGGCAACATCGGGCGCGCCCTGTCCGAGCTGGTGGGTGAGGCGAAGCCCGAAGAGTGGCTGGTGGTGGAGCTGAGCAGTTTCCAGCTGAAGGGAACCGAAACCTTTCATCCGCGGGTGGCCGCCCTCCTCAACATCGTCCCCGCCCACCTGGATTACCACGGGACGATGGAGGATTACATCGCCTCCAAAATGCGGCTCTTTCAAAACCAGACCGCCGCGGATGTGGCCGTTCTCAACCGGGATTGCCCGGCCGTCCGGGAAAGGGCTTCCCGGCTGAAGGCCCGCGTGCGGTGGTTCAGCAGGCAGTCGGAGGTGCCGTGCGGAGCCTTCGTGCGGGAGGGCCGGATGGTGCTGCGCACCCCCGAGGGGGAGGAACGAAATCTCATTTCCGTGGAGGAACTCCCCCTGCCGGGGGTGCACAATCTGGAAAACGCCCTGGCCGCCGCGGCGATCGCTTCCGCCTGCGGCTGTCCGGAGGAGGGGCTGATCGAAGGGCTCCGGACCTTTCGCGGGGTTCCCCACCGCTTGGAGTATGTGGCGACCGTCGATGGAGTCCGCTATGTCAACGATTCCAAGGCGACCAACGCGCAGGCGGCGATCCGGGCCCTGGAGTCCTTCCCGGAGCCGATCGTGTGGATTGCCGGCGGTTTGGACCGGGGAGACGACTTTGCCGCATTGGTTCCCCATCTGGCCCGGCGCGTCAAAGGAGTGGTCGCCTACGGGGAAGCGGGCCCCCTCCTGCTGAAGCGGGCGGAGGAGGCGGGCGTTCCCCGGCGCCGGGCGGCGAAGGATGTGCTTGAGGCGGTCGAGCTGGCGCGACGCATGGCCGAAGAAGGAGACGTCGTTCTGTTGTCCCCCGCATGTGCCAGTTGGGATCTTTACACCTCTTTCGAGGAACGGGGCGACATTTTTAAAGGGGCGGTGCATAGGCTGGTAAAGAAAGCTTGACCAACCCTCTTTTAAGAGGTGAAACGCCCATGCCCAAGGACCGGACGTCTCCCGATTTCGTGATCGTCATCGCCATTCTGCTGTTGGTGACCATCGGGGTGATCATGGTATACAGCGCCAGCGCCGCCTATGCCCATCACAATTACGGGGACAGCTTGTACTACGCCAAGAGACAGCTTCTGTTTGCGGCCGTGGGCGTTTTTCTGATGTTTCTCATCGCCCAAGCCGATCCGAAACTGTTTGTCAGATGGGCCAAACCGGGGCTTCTCCTCTGTTTTCTCCTGTTGCTGGTGGTGCTGATTCCGGGAGTGGGGATTCTGCGCAACGGCGCCCGCAGCTGGCTGGGAATCGGCGCCTTCAGCATTCAGCCTTCGGAATTCACCAAGCTCGGCATGATCGCTTTCCTGGCCCGCTATCTCTCGGAAAATGCCTCTCGCCTCCACTCCTTTTTCCGCGGTCTGCTCTTGCCCCTTTCCGTCATAGGGGCCGCTTTCGGACTGATCATGTTGCAGCCGGATCTGGGAACCGGGGCGGTGCTCGTGGGAACGGGCATTGTAATGATTTTTTGCGCCGGCGCCCGCATGAAGCACCTGTTCGGCCTGGCCATGGCGGGGGTGGCCGGCTTTGCCGGGCTCGTGCTGGCCGCTCCGTACCGGATCCAGCGCATCGTCGCCTTCCTCAATCCGTGGCAGGATCCCCTGGGGGCGGGCTATCAGGTGATTCAGTCCCTTTATGCGGTCGGCCCCGGAGGGTTGTTGGGCCTCGGGTTGGGGATGAGTCGGCAGAAGCACCTTTATTTGCCCGAGCCTCATACCGATTTCATTTTTTCCATTCTGGCCGAGGAGCTGGGTTTTTTGGGCGCCGGCACGGTGATCCTCCTGTTTGCCGTGCTGGTCTGGCGGGGTCTCAGGGTGGCCATCGCCGCGCCGGACCGCTTCAGCGCGTTGTTGGCCGTCGGGGTGTCGGCGATGATCGCCATCCAGGCCATCATCAATATCGGAGTGGTGACCGGGGCCTTTCCCATCACGGGAATCACCCTCCCCTTTCTCAGCTACGGGGGATCGTCGCTCATTTTGACGCTGACAGGGGCCGGCATTCTGCTCAACCTCTCCCGAAGGATTCGCTAGAAAAGGGAGATGCATGAGGGCGGGGATTCCGGTGCGCACTTCCCCTGTCGATAAAAGCGGGAAACCATCGAGGCTTTTTCCGATTCAACGAATTTGGGGGATATGGGGGATCAGCATGAAGAGAATCTTGCTTTCCGGCGGAGGAACGGGTGGACACATCTATCCCGCATTGGCCATCGCCAATGCCGTGCGCAGGCGTTATCCCGACGTGAAGATCGCCTACATCGGAACGGAAAACGGTCTGGAGGCCCGGATCGTTCCCCGGTCGGGGGACATTGCTTTTTATACCGTGAAGATCCAGGGGTTCAGGCGGTCCCTTTCCCTGGAAAATCTGCGCACGGTCAGCAAATTTGTGGTGGCGGTCAAGCGCTCCAAGGAGCTGCTCAGGGAGTTTCGCCCGGATGTGGTCGTCGGGACGGGAGGATACGTCAGCGGTCCGGCGGTTTTTGCCGCCCATCGCCTGGACATTCCCACCCTGATCCATGAACAGAACGTCGTTCCGGGATTGACCACGCGGTTCTTGGCGCGGTATGCCGACACCACCGCCGTGAGCTTTACCAGTTCCGAAATCTACCTGGAACATGCGAAACGCCTCGTCCACACGGGAAATCCCCGGGCGACCGAAGTGATTCACGGAGACGCCGAAAAGGGAAGGAGGTCCCTGGGGCTCGACGGTTCCGACAAGCCGATCGTCCTCTTTGTCGGCGGAAGCCGGGGCGCCCGCCCGATCAATGAGGCGGTGTTGCAGATGGTTCCGCGGATGGCGGAACTTCCGGATGTCTATTTTGTTTATGTGACCGGTGAGATTCATTATGAGGAAATCCGGCGCCGGCTGGATGGACGAGCTCCGGAAAATCTCCGGGTGGTGCCGTTCATCTATGACATGCCGGATGTTCTGGCGGCCACTTCCCTGGCGGTCGGCCGGGCGGGGGCGTCCACGCTGGCGGAATTGACCGCCCTCGGCATTCCTTCCATCTTGATTCCTTCACCCTATGTCACCAACAACCACCAGGAGGCCAACGCCCGTTGGTTGGAGGGGCAGGGGGCCGCCCGGGTGATTCTGGAGCGGGAGTGCACGGGGGATCGTCTGTGGGAGGAGATCTCGGGTCTCATGAAGGATCCCCTGAAACTCCGTTCCATGGGGGACAAGGCGAGAAACCTCGGCCGGCCGAAGGCGGCGGAGGTGTTGGTGGATGAGCTCGAAAGGATTTGCCGCTGAAGGCAAAATGGGAACCGATCCCATTGGGCTATCGTCACAAAAAGCGATGCGGGGCATAAGATATCGTAAACCGCGCTCGATTCAATGGATCCCGCAGGGGAAACGCGAAGGGGGGCACGCCGGTGAAACCGATCGTCCGGGAATTGATCGATGCAGGGGTGAAGGATGTTCGCACCGATGAACCCTTGTCACAGCACACCACGTGGAGGGTGGGAGGGCCTGCCGATCTCTTCATCTATCCCCGCAGCAAGGACGAACTGGAACGGGCGATGCAAATCGTCCGCAGACACGGACTTCCGTGGCGGGTGATCGGACGCGGTTCCAACTTGTTGGTCCGGGATGGTGGAATCCGCGGCGCCGTGTTCAAGATCGGGGAGGGATTGGACGGTCTTTCGATTGATGGCACGCGCGTTGTCGCGGGAGGGGGATGTTCGCTGATCAAGCTGTCGCGTCAGACGGCGCGGCAGGGCTTGACCGGGCTGGAGTTCGCCGAAGGAATTCCCGGCACGGTGGGGGGTGCCGTTTGTATGAACGCCGGCGCCCACGGATCCGAAACCTCCCGGGTGTTGACGTCGGCGGAAGTGCTTCTGGATTCTGGGGAACGGGTCGTTCTCAGCAAGGAAGAGTTGGGCTTCCGCTATCGAACGTCCGTGTTGCAAGGAAAAGTGAAGGGGATCGTTACCGAAGCGACTTTTCAGCTGGCCCACGGGGATCCGCAAAAAATCGCCGCTGAGATGGCCCGATACCGGGACCGGCGCAAGCAGACCCAACCCCTTCAATATCCCTGTGCGGGCAGCGTCTTCCGCAATCCACCGGGCGATCATGCGGGTCGTCTGATCGAGGCATCGGGACTGAAGGGTTATCGCGTGGGAGATGCCGAGGTGTCGACCCAGCATGCCAATTTCATCATCAATCGCGGGCAAGCCACGGCAACGGACGTGTTGGCGCTGATCGACCACATCGTCCGCACCGTAGAGGAACGCTTCGGCGTGAGGTTGAAGACGGAAGTGCAGGTGGTGGGCGAAGCCGAAGCTCCTCACTCCTGAAACACCGGGGAAGGGAGAACCCGGGGGATACCCGCAAATTCCGAAACTTGACCGTAGAGATCATCCGCGGCCGATGAAACCATATTGCTGAAATGTTTCCAATTGCACCGAACGGGTTGTTGTGTCCACCCCCAACAGGGGGGATCGACGCTTGCCCTGCGATCCTGGGCCGATGAGGAGGGGGCTGACGGCGGATAGCAAACGGGGGTGGAACATTGGAACAATTTGTCATCGAAGGCGAGAAACCTCTGTACGGAACGGTCCGCATCCATGGCGCCAAAAACGCGGCCCTGCCCATTCTGGCGGCCACGCTTCTGAGCGGAGGCATTCATGAAATACACGATGTTCCCCGGTTGAAGGACATCGAAGTGATGGGCCGCATTTTGGGAGCGCTGGGTGCCCGCTTTTCCCGGACCGGAAACCGGATCCAGGTGGATGCATCCACACTGCGGACCTGTCACATTCCCGACGTATTGATGCGTCAAATGCGGTCCTCCATTTTTTTGATGGGGCCGCTGCTGTCCCGGCTGGGGGAAGTGAGCGTGACTCGTCCGGGCGGGTGCGCCATCGGCAGCCGTCCCATCGATCTCCATCTATACGGATTGCGGAGCCTGGGGGCGCGCATCGAGGAAAAGGACGGGCTGATCCGCTGTTCCGCCCGCAAATTGACCGGGGCGACGATTCACTTCAAAACCCCCAGTGTGGGCGCCACGGAAAATGTCATGTTGGCGGCAGTGAGGGCGGAGGGCACGACGGTGATCCGCAATGCCGCCCGGGAGCCGGAAATCGTGGACCTCCAAGCTTTTCTCAACCGGATGGGGGCGGATGTCCGGGGGGCCGGGACGGACACGATCGTCATCCGCGGAGTCCGGGAGCTTCGTCCCGCCTCCCACGAAATTATTCCGGACCGCATCGTTGCCGGAACCCTGGCTGTGGCTGCGGCGGCCGCGGGAGGAGAAGTGACGCTGACCAACACGATTCCCGATCATCTTCGCTGCACCCTAAACCTGCTGAAACGGGCGGGGGTGAGCGTCAGCTCCGAAGGGGATGCGATCCGCGTCCGATCCGAGGGTCGCCACCGGGCGGTGGGGCGGATCGAAACTCAGCCCTACCCCGGTTTTCCCACCGACATGCAGCCGCAAATGATGGCCTTCCTCTGTCTGGCCGAAGGGACCAGCGTCATATGTGAACGGATTTTCGACGCCCGGCTGAAGCATGTCGGTGAACTGGTGCGGATGGGGGCCGATTTGACGGTGGACGGCAATACCGTCTGGATTCGCGGGGTTCCCCATCTGACCGGCGCCGATGTGGAAGCGACCGATCTGCGGGCCGGGGCGGCCCTGGTGGTCGCAGGTCTGGCCGCAAGGGGGATCACCCGGGTCGGCGGCGTCCAACACATCGACCGGGGATATGAGGGATTGGAGGAAATATTGCGCTCCCTGGGAGGAAGAATTTACCGAAATTCCCCTTCCGATTCCGATTGACACAGCGGCACGTCACGTGCAGCTGTTTTTTGTGTCTTGGCACGGCTTGACAATTTCCGTTTTTTTGAATTAAGCTGGGGAAAAGCTGCAGCACTTGTCCCTGCGGCGGCAAAGGGGGAAGAATGCGCGATGGATGATCGGGTGCCTCCTTACCGGGAACGTTCCCGGCAGAATCCTCCCCCGTCCCGATGGGCCGTTCCTTTCACCCTTCTTTTTTTCACCTCGCTGATGGTCGCCTTTTTTTTGCATTCCCCGCTGGGAAGAGTGGAAACGATCCTCATTGAAGGAAACCATTTGGTGACCAAACGGGAAATTCTGGACAAAATCCGCCTGAATAAGGGGGCTTCTTTTTTTCGATGGGATGCCGGACGGGCGGAACAGATCCTCGAGGACATGCCTGAGATCGATGATGCACAGGTGGACAAGTCCTTCCCGGGGAAGGTTCGGATCCGCATCAGGGAAAGCCGTCAGGTCGCCCTCTGGAGGCAGGGGGACAAGCTGGTTCCCGTTCTCGCCAACGGACGGATTTTGACGAAACGGCCCTGGGAAGACGGGTCCCCGTCCGTGCCGGTCTTGTCCGATTGGGGAGCGAACGCGGAGGAAAGATCGGCCCTGGCCCGGGAATTGGGGCTTTTGCCCCGGAAAAGGCTGAAGGAGATTGTCGAGATCCGGCCCGGAATGGATCCGGTCTATCGCGACGTGGTCCGCGTCCACACGCGCTGGGGGCACGAAGTCCGGTTGAGAATCAAGGAATTTCATAAGAAAATGGAGCTGTACTCCGAGTTTCGCCACCATCCTCCAGGAACGATTTATCTCATCGATTCGATCCGCTTTGTTCCGGAACGGCGGGGAGGGGAGTAGATGGGGAATTTTGCCTTTAACGGACTTTTAAACAAAAAATAGAGCGGAGGAAAGAGGGGAAACCCTCTCCGGTGTTGAATAAATGAACCAACGAACGTTTCCCTTGTCCCCCCTATGGGAAACGCCTCCCATTTTCCACCACCACTTTCGGGCAAGGAGGTGCCCATCATTTGCGCGGAGATTACATCGCCACATTAGATATCGGATCATCCAATGTACGAGTGATCGTGGCCGAAATCGAAAACGGAAAACCGCACGTTGCCGGAATCGGTTCGGCAGTCTCCAGGGGGATGAGAAAGGGAGCGATCATCGACATCGACCATACCGTCGAGTCCATCCGGGAAGCGGTGGACAAGGCGGAGCAAATGGTTGGGATAGACATTTCCGACGTGTACGTGGGGATTTCCGGGGATCACATCTCTCTGCAGCCCAGTCATGGAGTTGTCGCCGTTTCCGGCGAAAGCCGGGAAATCGGAAGAGAGGACATCGAACGGGTCCTCGAGGCCTCCCGCATGACGGCGTTGCCGCCGGAGCGCACCATCATCGAAGTGGTTCCGAAGCAGTTCATCGTCGACGGCCTCGGGGGGATCCGGGATCCCTCCCGCATGATCGGTGTTCGCCTCGAAGTGGATGCCATCCTCGTCACGGGCACCAAGACCATCGTCCACAACGTCTTGCGTTGTGTGGAACGCGCCTCCCTCACAGTGTCAGGGTTTGTCCTGCTTCCCCTTGCAGCCGGTGAATACTGTCTTTCTCCCGACGAGAAAAATCTGGGTGTCGTCTTTGCGGATATCGGAGGTGGAGCGACTTCGCTGGCCATTTTTGAGCATGGGCATTTGGTCGCAACCGCCGTGGTTCCGATCGGGGGAGAGTACATAACGAACGATATCGCCTATGGACTCCGAACCCAGAAAGAGACGGCGGAACAGTTGAAAAGGAAGTACGGGGTTGCCTCCATCCAACACGCATCCAGCGATGTGACATTTCCGGTTTCGACCATCGGCAACCGGGAAAAAACAATAAGTCAGGTCGATTTGGCCCATATCATCGAACCGCGGGTGGAAGAGATTTTTTACCTGATCCGCCAGCAGGTGGAATCCCTCGGATTTTCCGGTGAACCTGCCGCCGGCTACGTGTTGACGGGTGGAACGGTGTCGATTCCCCACACGTTGGCGGTGGCTCAACAGTCCCTGGGACCGGCGGTCCGCATCGCCACACCGACGGAATCGGGCTTCAAGGATCCCTCGTTTACGGGAGGCGTGGGCATGGTCCATTATCTTCTCAGGGGACCGCTGAATCGGCAGGCTTCCGGCTCGGAAAAATCCTCCCGGCAGAAGAGTCAGCGGGGTCCCTCACCTCTGGAACGGATGAAGAAATGGCTGAGCGAATTCATCTGAACAAGCAACTCTTAGCACTTCGGGAGATCGACAAAAATGGAGGGACGTGCGATGTTGGAGTTTGATATGGATGTGGAACAAATTGCCCAAATCAAGGTGATCGGCGTCGGTGGCGGCGGCAGCAATGCTGTCAACCGGATGATCGAGGCGGGGGTGCAGGGGGTTGAATTCATCGCCGTTAACACCGATGCCCAAGCGCTCAACAATTCCCTGGCCCCGATCAAACTGCAGATCGGGGAAAAGCTGACCCGGGGGTTGGGCGCCGGAGCAAATCCGGAGATCGGAAAAAAAGCGGCGGAAGAAAGCCGTGAAAGCATCGAGAATGTCCTCAAGGGGGCGGATATGGTCTTTGTGACCGCCGGAATGGGCGGGGGAACCGGGACCGGAGCCGCTCCGGAGATCGCCGCGATCGCCCGGGAGCTGGGGGCGCTTACCGTCGGGGTCGTCACCCGCCCCTTCACCTTTGAGGGAAGGAGACGGTCTCTCCAGGCCGAGCAGGGCGTCGCAGCCCTGAAGGAAAAGGTGGACACCCTGATCGTGATTCCCAACGATCGTCTCCTGGAGATCGTGGATAAAAATACGCCGATGATCGAAGCCTTCAGGGAAGCGGACAACGTGTTGCGCCAAGGGGTGCAGGGCATCTCGGATCTGATTGCGGTTCCCGGGCTGATCAACCTCGATTTCGCCGATGTGAAGACGATCATGACCGAACGGGGATCGGCCCTGATGGGAATCGGCACCGCCACCGGCGAGAACCGGGCGGCGGAGGCGGCGAAGAAGGCGATCTGCAGCCCGCTGCTTGAGACGTCCATTGACGGGGCCCGGGGTGTGCTGATGAACATCACCGGGGGAACCAATCTCAGCCTCTATGAGGTGCATGAATCGGCGGGCATCGTCGCGTCGGCCGCCGATCCGGAAGTGAACATGATTTTCGGAGCGGTGATCAATGAAGATCTCAAGGATGAGATCATCGTGACGGTGATTGCCACCGGTTTCGATCAGAAAAAGGAAGAGCGGAGAAAACCGCCCCTCGACGTTCGGGACGAAAAACCCTCCTCCAGGGGTTTGGTCATCCATCCGCCGAATGACGATCTGAATATCCCCACCTTCCTGCGCAAACGGCGCAGATAAAGCCGTCCGGAGCGCCCGCCGTTTTTTTCGGCGGGCGCTTTTTTTTACCCCAACGTTCGACGAAAAAAGTTGGATTTACACGCAAGTTTAGACAGACTTTGAAATATAGATTGTAATATACTGTTTTCACCAAGCTGTCGGGATAAGGGGGACAGTGGATGGTCATCTACGCGGACATGGTCTTCCTTTTCAACCTCTGCGTCGACGGGTTGATATTGTGGATGACCTCGGCCATCCGCCGCCGGCCGGCGAAATGGTGGCGGATTCTGCTGGCGTCCGCCCTCGGGGCGGGATATTCGGTCCTGCTCCTGTGGCCGGTCTTTTCCGTCGCCTTTGTCCTTCCCCTGAAGGTGCTCGTTTCGGCGATCATGGTGTGGACCGCCTTCGGTTTTTCCTCTCCCGTCGCCTTTTTGCGCAGCATCGTGGTGTTTTACCTGGTTTCCTTCGTGATGGGAGGGGCCATGTTCGCCCTGCATTACTTCGTCACCGGAAGCGGACAGGTGGAGGGAGGGGTGTTTTTCACCCAATTCACGGGATGGGGCTCTCCCGTTTCCTGGCTGTTCGTGTTGGTCGCCTTTCCGCTCGTGTGGCTCTACACGCGCCACGCGTTCCGTTCCCTCCAGGAACGGCAGGCCGTTCATCAATTCCTGGTGCCGCTCTCCATCGAACTGGGGGGAAAAAGCCTGGAATGCACCGGCTTGATCGATACGGGCAACCAACTTCGGGACCCCCTGACGCGGACGCCCGTCATCATGGTGGAACTGGAAGCTGTCGCCCCGTGTCTTCCCGACGAGCTGGTGACTTACGCGCAAAACGGGGATTGGTCCTCCGAGTGGCCTTCCCTCCCGCAGGAGTGGATGACCCGGATTCGGCTCATCCCCTTCCGGGGGGCCGGAAGCCGCGGGGGGATGATGATCGCCCTGAAGCCCGATCGCATCATGATCTGCACCGGCGGCGGGTGGCACGAGGTGGAGCGGGCCCTGCTCGGTCTGGACAGCGGTCGCCTTTCCTCGGACGGCAGTTATCATGCGATCATACATCCCGCCTGCCTGCCGGCGGTCGGGTAGATTGGGGCGAGCCAATCCCGAGAATTGTTGCAAGGAGGTCGGATCGATGCTCGTCAGGTGGAAATTGGCCATCCAACTGTTCTGGTACAGGCTGCTGATCTTTTTGGGATTCAGGGGGGAAGAGATCTATTACATCGGAGGCAGCGAAGCGCTTCCCCCGCCGCTGACCCGGGAGGAAGAGGAAATTTTGCTGGAGAAGCTCCCCAGCGGAGACGCCGCCGTCCGGGGGATGCTGATCGAGCGCAACCTTCGGCTGGTTGTCTATATCGCTCGGAAGTTTGAAAACACCGGGATCAACATCGAAGATCTGGTTTCCATCGGAACCATCGGCTTGATCAAAGCGGTCAACACCTTTGATCCCGGCAAAAAGATCAAGCTTGCCACCTACGCTTCCCGCTGCATCGAGAACGAAATCCTGATGTTTCTCCGGCGCAACAGCAAGGTGCGCGCCGAAGTCTCCTTCGACGAACCCCTCAACACCGACTGGGACGGCAACGAGCTGCTTCTCTCGGATGTCTTGGGGACGGATGACGACATCATCTACCGGAACATCGAAGAAGAAGTGGACCGCACCATTCTCCGGGATGCCCTCAACAAATTGTCGGACAGGGAAAGGGAAATCATGGAACTTCGCTTCGGACTGAACGGGAGCGAGGAGAAGACCCAGAAGGATGTGGCCGATCTCCTGGGCATTTCCCAATCGTACATTTCCAGGTTGGAAAAGAGAATTATAAAGCGGCTTCGCAAGGAATTTAACAAAATGGTGTAAATGTCTGACCCTCTCCCGGCGAATTATAAATTTCCCTCCTCAGGAGATACTGTCAAGTAATGCTTCCCTGAGGAGGGTTATCCATGGCGCGAAACAAAGTTGAAATCAGCGGAGTGGATACATCCAAGCTGCCGGTTTTGACCAATGAAGAGATGCGGGAATTGTTCCGGGCATACCAGGCCGGGGATCGGTCAGCCAGGGAAAAATTGGTGAACGGCAACCTCCGGTTGGTCCTCAGCGTGATCCAGCGCTTCAACAACCGGGGCGAAAGCGCCAACGATCTGTTTCAGGTGGGTTGCATCGGTCTGATGAAAGCGATCGACAACTTTGATCTGGGTCAGAACGTGAAATTCTCCACCTATGCCGTTCCGATGATCATCGGGGAGATACGCCGCTATCTCCGCGACAACAACCCGATCCGCGTCTCCCGATCGCTGCGGGATATCGCCTACAAGGCCCTGCAGGTTCGGGATTCGCTCACGAACCGGTTTTCCCGCGAGCCCACCATCATGGAAATCGCGGAAGAGATGGGGATCTCCAAGGAAGAGGTGGTGTTTGCCCTGGACGCCATCCAGGATCCCGTTTCCCTGTTTGAACCCATTTACCAGGACGGGGGCGATCCGATCTACGTGATGGATCAGTTGAGCGATGACCGGCAGAAGGACATTTACTGGGTGGAAAAGATTGCTCTCCGGGAAGCGATGAACAAATTGAACGACCGGGAAAAGGCGATTTTATCCATGCGATTTTTCGAGGGAAAAACGCAGATGGAGGTGGCGGAGGAGATCGGCATTTCCCAGGCTCAGGTCTCCCGTTTGGAAAAGGCGGCCATTCAGCAAATGCAGAAATATATCTGAGAGACTTGTTCGCCTCTGTCGGCCTGGGAACCGGAAGGCGGTTTTTCGTCTCGACTCCGCGCGGCGGTGAGTCGAAAAACCCCCTCCTGATGTTTTGTCGACAGCCTGAAAGAGATTTGTCGGGCCGCGCCCGAACGGGGGCGGCGTACATTTTTCCGATCGGGCTCATATACTTGAAGTAAACGCCAGAGGCAAGGTGAGCCCGATGATCAAGATTTCCGAATTGCAATCCAAAGACGTGATCAGCATCACGGACGGCCGAAAGCTGGGGCAAATTCACGATTTGGAGCTGGATCTCAGGGAAGGTCAAATCACGGCGTTGGTGGTTCCGGGAGAATCCCGGTTTTTCGGATGGATGTCCGGGGGGAAAGAGTGGGTGATCCCCTGGAATCAGATCGTCAAAATTGGGGCGGATGTGATCCTGGTCCGCCTGGATTCCCATACTCTGGAAGATGAACCGTCGCCGAAGCCCTATTTAAGCCGCCCATCCGACAATTATCGACCGACTTGACCCTTGTCTCCTCTCCGATATGTGGTAAGATAGGATAAAGGAGGGGAGGACGTGGAACCTTTTCGGTACCGGGAAGATGCGAAAATCCCCTGTTTTTCTTTACATCCCTGGGAAGAAGCCTTTCCCCGCCTCGTCGCGGGGATCAGTGCACGAAAGGCTTCCCCGGATCCGTTCCAGTACAATTATGCGCTTCACATCGGAGATGATCCGGACCGGGTGCGGTTGAACCGGCAGAAGCTGGCCGAGCAACTGGGCATGTCCTTCTCCTCATGGACCTGCGGGGAGCAGGTACACGGCGCGGATATTGCAGAAGTCACATCCGAAGATCGGGGAAAAGGTCGGAACTCGCTCGAGACCGCCCTGCCCTCCGTCGACGGTTTGCTTACGGACGAAGAAGACATTCTGCTCACCTCCTTTTATGCCGATTGTGTTCCTCTCCTGTTTTACAGTCCGGATTCCAACCTCATCGGGCTGGCCCATGCGGGATGGAGAGGGACCGTGGGGAAAATCGGACCGCGAATGGTGGAAAAAATGGTGCGGCGGGGTGCGAAACGCGAGGGAATCCTCGCGGCGATCGCCCCGTCCATCGGCGGTTGTTGCTACGAAGTGGACGAGCATGTCGCGGGTCCCTTAAGTCAAGTCCTTTCCGACCTGTCAGGAGTGCTTTTTTCCTCCCGACCGGGCAGATGGATGCTGGATCTGAAGGCCGCCAACCGAAAACTGCTGCTTCAGGCCGGGATCCGGGAAGAAAATCTCCTGGTCAGCCGCTGGTGCACTTCCTGTCACGAGGAGCATTTCTTTTCCCACCGCCGGGATCGGGGACGAACCGGTCGCATGGTGGCTTGGATTGGGATGCGGAAAGGAAGGAAGGCGTAATGGACGAACTTCAGCGTCGCTGGAGCCGGGTCAAGGAAGAGATCGAAGCAGCCTGCCGACGATCGGGCCGCGATCCCCGGGATGTCCGGGTTGTGGCGGTGACAAAATATGTGGATTCGGACACGATCCGACAAGTATTGGATATCGGGCTGAAGGACATCGGCGAAAGCCGCGTGCAGGAAGCCGTTCCGAAGTGGGAAGCCCTTGACGGCCGCGGCACATGGCATTTCATCGGCCATCTGCAGCGGAACAAGGTGAAGGACGTGGTCACTCGATTTACATATATTCACTCCCTTGACCGCTTTTCCCTGGCTGAGGAAATCAACCGGCGGGCCAGCCGGGTCGACCGGAAAATGCGTTGTTTCATTCAGGTCAACGTATCCGGAGAGAAGTCCAAGTTTGGCCTGCCTCCGAATGAAGTGGCCGAATTTGCGCGGGAGGTGGCGGAGTTTCCTTATATCCAGCTCGAGGGATTGATGACGATGGCTCCCCGTTCGGACAATTCTGAAGAAGTTCGCCCCATCTTCCGGCGTTTGCGGGAAATCCGGGACGAGATTCGCCTTTCCGGGGATCCGCGGCTCCGTCTTCCTCACCTGTCGATGGGGATGTCGCAGGATTACGCGGTGGCTGTGGAAGAAGGGGCCACGTGGCTTCGCCTGGGATCGGTTCTGGTTGGCGAATCGCGGTGAGGGCGAGGAGGGAGGCGGTTCCGATCGGCAACTTTATGGATCGAATCATGGGCTTTTTCGGGATTCCCGAGGAGGAAGACCTGGAGGAGGTAGAAGAAACAGAATCCGGACAGCCCCGGGGGCGGGGGAGAAACAAAGTGGTTTCCCTCCACACCCAGAAACAGATCCGCGTCGTTTTGTCCGAGCCGCGTTCCTACGAGGAGGCTCAGGAAATCGCCGACAATCTGAAGAGCCACCGTCCGGTGGTCATCAACCTGCAGCGGGTTCGCAGGGAACAGGCGATTCGAATCATCGATTTTCTCAGCGGCACGGTTTACGCGCTCGGAGGAAGCATCCACAAACTGGGGAGCCACATCTTCATGTGCACTCCGGCCAATGTGGACATACAGGGAACCATCTCCGACATGCTGTCTGAAGACACGAAAGATCTGTTGAGGTGACCCGATGGATATCGTTTTCGAGCTAGTCTCATGGGGTTTCTACGCCTATTATCTTCTGATCTTCATTTACATCATCATGTCCTGGATTCCGCAGGCACGGGAATCGGCGGTGGCCTACGCGATTGCCCGGTTGGTGGAACCGTATCTGTCGGTGTTCAGGAGCATCATTCCACCCATCGGCATGATCGACATCTCCCCGATTGTGGCCATCATCGCCCTTCGTTTTGTCGAACAAGGCGTCTACGCGATTCTCAGGTGGGTGTTGAGTCCCTTTCTGTTATGAACAAGCAAAAATCAGCGATCTGGGACCATTTTCATCCCGAAGAGCACCCCTTTGTCGAGCGCGCTTTCGACTGGATCGACCGGGCGTCGCGCGGCCGGCCGGTGCGCACGCCCTTTCTTGATCCGCGGGAGAAAGCGATCGTCGAGACCCTGATCGGTCAAAAGGGGGAACTTCAGTGCCACTTTGACGGGGGATATGAAGGGGCGGAACGTTGCCGCTGCCTGATTGCCCCCCGATGGATTTCCCCGAAGGAGGAGGCCTTCGGTCTGTCGTTTTTGTCCGTCAGGGTGAAGAGGCGCTCCGGCCAGCTTCACCATCGGGACGTGTTGGGTGCTCTGTTGGGATTGGGCATCAAGCGGGAGATGATCGGTGACATTCTCATTGCGCAGGGACAGAGCTTTGTGATCGCGGCCCGTGAGATCGCCGACTTTGTCCTCCTTCACCTGAGCCGCATCGGCTCGGAATCGGTCTCCGTAAAGCTGTGCGATCGAAACGAATTGGCGGTGCCGGAACGCCGGGTGGAGCAGCGGACCGTCTCCGTGGCGTCCCTCCGGGTGGATGCCCTGGTTTCCGGCGTCTTTCGGTTGTCCCGGGCCAAAGCTTCCGAAGCGATTCGCGGCGGAAAGTGCCGGGTCAACTGGAAGGTGGTGGAGGACCCCTCCCGCACGCTGGAGGAAGGCGATACCGTCTCCCTGCGGGGCTGGGGGCGGTTTCGGGTCGATGCCGTGGAGGGAAAAACAAAAAAGGGAAGGTTTCTGGTGAGGGTGGAACAGCCGGAGTGAGCCGGGTGAACTGACATTTTGTTCCGTTTGAAGGTTTTTCTTCCGGGAAATACGAACGAATCCTTTTTTTACCTGGATTTTGGACAAGTCGGTATAGCTTTCCGGCAGGATTTTTGTTAGTATTGTCGAATAGAAAACGTTGAAGCACTTCCGAGGAGGTGTCGATTATGCCGCTTACGCCATATGATATACACGATAAAGAGTTTAAACGCTCTTTTCGCGGTTATGATGTGGATGAAGTGAATGATTTTCTGGACCAGATCATTAAGGAGTTCGAACTGCTGATCCGGGAGAAAGAGCAACTGGAGCGGCAAGTGGAGGAATTGCAGGCGGAGTTGGAGCGGGTGATGGAAGAGCAATCGATGCAGGCTCCGGTTCCGTCGCGCGACGGTCAAGCGGTTCAACCGCCGCAGCGTTATCAGGATACGCAGGCAGCTTCCACCGCCGCCCTGACCTCGATGGAGCAAAGCATTCACAAATCGATCCGCGTGGCTCAGGAAGTGGCGGAGGAAGTGCGCCTGAACGCCAAGAAGGAGGCCGAGTTGATCGTCCAGGAGGCGGAGAAGAACGCCGACCGGATCATCAATGAGGCGCTGCAGAAGGCGCGGGCCATCCACAGCGAACTGCTGGATCTGAAGCAGAAGGCGACGATTTATCGCGCCCGTTTCCGCACCCTGGTCCAGTCCCATCTCGACATTTTGGAGAACTCCGACTGGGAGTCCCTGGAGGAACTGGAGGAAGGGCTTGAGGAAGTGGGCAAACAGCTGGAAGAGTATACGGAACAGCAGAATGCGAATGAGAATGAATCCGACATGAACAACTTCCATACCCAAGAATACGAAACGCCCGTTTTCGAAGATGAACCCTCCTATGAACTGGAAGAGGAGGACGAACCGAGGCGGGAACTGCGTCGCACTTCCCGTAAGCTGAAGAAAAAGGCGATGTTCTGATTTGGACCGCCGCACAGCCGAATGGATTCCCTTGACACGCCCCTATGGGATGGGTATAATTTCCCAAAAATAGTTCAGGTAAAGGCGAAGAACGGGACGAGTAGACAGGAAGCCTGCGGACCAGCGAATTAGGGTATGGTGGGAGCCTAATCCAGACTTCTGTCCAAAATCCCCCGGGAGCCGTCGCCTGAAACTTTGCGGAGTAGGGCAGACCGGGTCATTCACGTTACGAATGATTGAGCGGGTGCGTTTTCCCGACTGCGGAAAGCGGACCTATTAGGGTGGTACCGCGGGAACCTTCTCGTCCCTAGGGGGATGGGGGAGGTTTTTTTCTTTTTATAGGAGTGTGAGAAAGCATGGATTACAGCCAAACCCTCAATCTGCCGAAGACCGATTTCCCCATGCGTGGCAATCTGCCCAAAAGGGAACCGGAAATTCAAAAATGGTGGGATGAAATCGACATCTACCATCAGGTGCAGAAGCGGCGTCAGGGAAGGCCGAAATTTGTGCTGCACGACGGGCCGCCCTATGCCAACGGCGATATCCACATCGGCCACGCCCTGAATAAAACCCTGAAGGACATCATTATCCGCTTCAAATCCCTTCAGGGATACGACGCGCCCTATGTGCCCGGATGGGACACCCACGGTTTGCCCATCGAGCATGCGATCATCACCAAGAAGGGGATCGACCGGAAAAAGGTGGATCCCGTAGAGTTCCGGGAAATGTGCAAGGAATACGCCCTGTCCTTCGTCGAGAGGCAGAAGGAACAGTTCAAGCGGCTTGGCGTGCGCGGCGACTGGGAGAATCCCTACCTGACGCTCAGGCCCCAGTACGAGGCGAAACAGATTCGCCTGTTCGGCGAGATGGCGCGCAAGGGGTACATCTACCGCGGCCTCAAGTCCGTTTACTGGTCTCCCTCGTCGGAGACGGCGCTGGCGGAGGCGGAGGTGGAGTATCGGGATAAGCGTTCACCCTCCATCTATGTCGCTTTCCCCGTCAAGGACGGCAAGGGCATTCTGCCCGTGGAGAATACGGCCGTGGTGATCTGGACGACGACTCCGTGGACGATTCCCGCCAACCTGGCCATCGCCGTTCATGCCGATTTCACCTACACCCTCGTCCGCGCCGGAGAGCGTCGGTATCTTCTGGCCGAAGAGTTGGTGGACGAGGTCATGAAGACGGTCGGCATCGAACGTTTTGAACGGGTCGGCTCCTGGAAGGGAAGCGAACTGGAGGGGGTCGTCTGTCGGCATCCCTTCTACGACCGGGAGAGTCCGGTGATCCTCGGAGACCATGTGACCCTTGACGCGGGAACCGGCTGCGTACATACCGCCCCTGGTCACGGGGAGGAAGACTTCCTGCTGGGTCAGAAATACGGACTGGGTGTCCTGTGTCCGGTCGACGAAAAGGGCCGCTTCACCTCGGAAGCCCCGGGCTTTGAGGGGATGTTCTACGACGATGCCAACAAGGCGGTCACGAAAAAGCTGGAGGAAGTGGGGGCCCTGCTCAAGCTCGGCTTCATCACCCACCAGTATCCCCACGACTGGCGCACCAAAAAGCCGGTGATTTTCCGGGCGACGGAGCAATGGTTCGCTTCCATCGACGGCTTCCGCCAGCAGATGCTGGAGGCGATCAAGGAAGTCAAGTGGACGCCGCCTTGGGGAGAGGTTCGCATCGGCAACATGATCGCCGAGCGGAGCGACTGGTGCATTTCCCGCCAGCGGGTGTGGGGCGTTCCCCTGCCGATCTTCTACTGCGAGAAGTGCGATCACCCGCTGATCACGGAGGAGACGATCGACCGGATCGCGTCCATTTTCGAGAAGGAAGGCTCCTCCGCCTGGTATGCCAAGGATGTGAAGGAGCTGCTTCCGCCGGGCGTCCGCTGTCCGGAATGCGGTCATGATTCCTTCCGCAAGGAAACGGACACCATGGATGTATGGTTTGATTCGGGCAGCAGCCATGCCGCCGTGCTGATGGAGGACGAGCGGCTCACTTGGCCGGCGGATCTGTATCTGGAGGGGTCTGACCAGTACCGGGGCTGGTTCAACTCTTCCCTGTCGACGGCGGTGGCCACCACCGGCCGGGCTCCCTACAAGGGAGTGCTGAGCCACGGTTTCACCCTGGACGGGGAAGGGCGGAAGATGTCCAAGTCCCTGGGCAACACGGTGGAGCCCAACAAGGTGATTCAGTCCTACGGGGCGGACATTTTGCGCCTCTGGGTGGCTTCCGTGGAGTACCAGGCCGACGTGCGAATCTCCGACGACATCCTGAAGCAGATCGCCGAAGTGTACCGGAAGATCCGCAACACCTTCCGCTTTCTCCTGGGCAACCTGTATGATTTCGATCCGGCTTCCCACCGGTTGAACTGGGAAGAGCTGAACGCCATCGATCGGTATGCCCTCATCAAGTTGCAGCGGTTGGTCGATCGGGTGACCAAGGCCTACGAGCGCTACGAGTTCCACCTGGTGTACCATTCGATTCACACCTTCTGCGCGGTGTTTCTCAGCCAGTTCTACCTGGACGTGCTGAAGGATCGGTTGTACACCCAGCCGGCGGAATCGAAACTGCGCCGTTCCTCCCAGACGGCCATGTATGAGATTCTCCTCGCGCTGGTCAAAATGGTGAGCCCGATCATTCCCCACACGGCGGATGAAGTGTGGCGGCACATTCCCGGCACGGAAGAAGTCAGCGTCCAATTGACCGACTTCCCGACGGTCCGTACCGATTGGCTGGACGATTCCCTCGAGAAAAAATGGGACCGGTTCCTCGACCTGCGGGATGTGGTGCTCAAGGCCCTGGAGGAGGCCCGCCGGGAAAAAATGATCGGCAATTCCCTGGGGGCGATGGTGACCCTTTATCCCTCGCGGGAAGTGCGGGATCTTCTGGAGGGAATGGAGGAGAAGTTGGAGCAGTTGTTCATCGTATCCAAGGTGGAAATCGCCCCGCCGGAGGCGGCTCCGGAAGGCCGCGCAGTCACAGGGGACGGTCTTTCCGTCCGCGTTTCGACGGCTCCTGGGGAAAAATGTGATCGCTGCTGGATGGTTCTCCCTTCCGTCGGAAACGATCCCGACCATCCCGGGCTGTGCGACCGCTGCGTTGAAACGGTTCGCCAGGTGGGATTGCAGGCGGGATAAAAGTTCACCCCCTTCTCATGGAAGGGGGTGAGATTGATGACAAACCCCCTGGCTCTTTTCGCAAGAAAAGCGCCAGGGGTTGCATGTTTATGGGAAATAAACAGATAAAGGAAATTAGATTTGGTAAATTAGGCGGATCACAAAGCCTTTTCCTCTCTTCGAGAGGAGCAAGGCCATTTTTTTGATGTTTTGAGCCACGGCAATAAGGAGGCATTGCTCTCTGACTTTGGCAAGCCCCCTGTAGCGTGCATAACGAAGCCCATGAAGTTCTTTGGCGTCAGCGAAGCTGCGCTCAATGGTCTGACTCCGTCGTTTATACAGTT
>NZ_FOOK01000037.1 GCF_900113175.1 Planifilum fulgidum
ACATGCTAGCTCAGTTTGGCCTCAGATCCAGCATGTCAAGAAGAGGCAATTGCTTGGACAATGCCCCAATCGAGAGCTTCTTCTCCCACTTAAAGACAGAAGCTCTCCAACACCATCATATCCAAGATACTGAGCAGGCTCAAATCCTAATTCAAAGGTATATTCGTTTTTACAACGAGGAGCGGCTTCAACTGAAATTAAACAAGCTGACGCCTGTAGAATACAGGCGTCAGCACGCCGCATAAGCCGGGTGTTTTTACGTGTCTACATTTTTGGGGCTTGACCAATTCCCGGGTGGATTTTTTATGAAAGGGGGCGGCGCCGAATCAGGCGGCGCTGCCCGATTTTCTCTTTTTGCGGTAGAACCAGAGGGCGAAAGCGACGATGCCCAATCCGATCACCGCGTAAGCGATATGGGAATAAACATCCATGAATTCGAGGATGGTATCCCAGGAATCTCCCAGCACGGCGCCGAGGGAGACCAGGATGATGTTCCACAGGGCGGTTCCGATGACGGTGAAGAGGAGGAAAAGCCGGAAATCCATCTTCGCCATCCCTGCGGGGATGGAAATCAGGCTCCTCACCAGCGGAATCATCCGGCAGAACAGAACCGTCCAATAACCGTACCGGTTAAACCATTCCGACGCCCTGTGCAGGTCCTCCTTGGTTACCCGGAGAATCCCGCCCCACCGCTCGACGATGCCTTCCAGTCGCTCCACACTCAACAGGCGGCCGACGCCGTAAAGGATGATGGCGCCGGCGACCGAACCCGCAGTGGCCACCGTGGCCACCCCGGGAACGCTCAGATTGGTATAGGTGGTCATAAATCCGCCGAAGGTCAGGATCACCTCCGAAGGGATGGGAGGGAAGACGTTTTCCAGCGCGATCATCAGAAAAATGCCGATATACCCGTACTGCTCCATGATCTCCACAATCCATTCCTGCACCTTGATCCCTCCATCGCTTGATCATCGGACCGGGAAATTTCCTTGTTTTTTCCAACTTTTTCCGCATCGGCCCGTCGAAAGGGGGCAGACCCTCCAACGCCCGAAGACCGCTGCGAAGAAAAGCCGCACCTTTTTCCCGTCAGCAGCCCGGCGAGCAAAACGACCATTGCGCAATAAAAGCCCTTGACGAGCGGGGGATCTGGAAAACCGGAGATTTTCACCCAAAAAACCCGCCGCTTGCCGAGACCGGGCACGAGCCTCCGACCATATTTTCGGCCGATCCCAAGCATGACGTCAAAAAACGCACTTTTCCCGGAGCGAAAGCACACAAACCCGCACACGAAATATGTACACTTCCCGAAGACCGCAAACGCCGCAAAAAAGCGGCGTGGCGCACGGCCCGCGGAGCAGATCGGCGGTCCCCCAAAAACGAGGCGGCAAAGCGGACACGGCAAAGCTTCAGGGCGGACCGGAGCTTCCCTTGCCGCTTCGATCCCGCCACGGCACTTCCTAAAGGAAATGCCCGACAATTTCAACGAGCCGGTTCCAGTCCCGGATCTGATTGCGAAGCACCCTTCTCCCTTCTTCCGTAATGGAGTAATATTTCCTCCTCCCGCCCCGGGTTTCTTCCCCCCAGTAGGAGGAAATGAACTGGCGCTTTTCCAAGCGCTTCAGGGACAGATAAAGGGTCGGTTCCTGGAGAACAAACGCCCCCTTTGTCCGCCGCCTGATCTCCTTGGATATTTCATATCCGTAGCTGTCCTTTTCGCTTAATAGTGATAGAATGAGAAGGTCGACAATCCCCTTCAGCAATTCCTTGTTCAGGAGCTTCACCACCCTGAGGATCCGCCTGATACTAAACTTCGAAAGGTAATTTGCCTTATTAAATAATTTATTGCAGACAACAAAATTTTGCAAGATATTTTCTTCGCCTTGTCACATCGGCGGAGAGGATTTTTTCGATCGGGGAGGAGGAAGAGGGGTGCGGATTGATCTGCGCAGCGACACGGTCACAAAGCCGACGGAAGCGATGCGCCGCGCCATGGCGGAGGCGGAGGTGGGGGATGATGTCTACGGGGAGGATCCCACGGTCAACCGGCTGGAGGAGTGCGCGGCGGAGATACTGGGCAAGGAGGCGGCCCTGTTCGTCACCAGCGGCACCCAGGGGAACCAGATCGCCATCCTTTGTCACGCGGGTCCCGGGGACGAGATCATCCTGGAGGCGGATTCCCACATTTTCCAATACGAGGCCGGGGCCGCTTCCGCCCTGGCCGGCGTGCAGCTCCGTCCCCTGAGGGGAATAAGGGGGAAAATGGATCCGGAGGAAGTGGAACGGGCGATTCGGGATAGCGACATCCACTTCCCCCGGACGGCCCTCATCTGCCTGGAAAACACCCACAACCGGGCGGGCGGAGCGGTGCTGCCCACGGACCACATGGCCGCCCTCCGGGAAGTGGCCGACAGGCACGGGATTCCCGTCCACCTCGACGGCGCCCGGCTGTTCAACGCGGCGGTGGCACTGGGAGTGGAAGCCCGGGAAATCGCCCGGTTTGCCGATTCCCTATCGGTCTGCCTCTCCAAGGGATTGGGGGCGCCCGTCGGCTCCCTCTTGGCGGGACCGAAATCCTTGATCGACCAGGCGCGCCGATGGCGGAAGCGCCTCGGCGGCGGCATGCGCCAGGCGGGCGTGATCGCCGCTCCGGCCCTGCTGGCGCTGACGGAAATGGTGGACCGGCTGGCGGAGGATCACGAAAACGCCAAGCGGTTGGCCTGCGCCCTGGCGGAAACGAAGGGCTTTTCGGTGGACCCGGACCAGGTGGAAACCAACATCGTCCTCGCCGACATTTCAGACACAGGCAAAACCGCCGAAGAGGTCCTGGACCGGCTGGCCGCGGAAGGGGTGTTGGCCGTTTCCTTCGGACCGACCACCCTCCGTTTCGTGACCCACAAGGACGTGTCCCGAAAGGATATCGACGAAGCCGTTCTCCGGATCCGCCGGGCGGTGGATTCCTTTTGAACAGCCGGCGTGTCGGGTCGTCATCAGTCGCAAAGGGGCTTTGGAAACCCATAAAAACCCCCGATCCATCGGTTCCGGAAAAGCCTTCCGAGCTTTTAGACTTGACCCACCTCCGTCAAATCAAAACTTTTCCCCATAAAAAAGGCTCCCGCATCGGGTTCGGTGCACCGAGCGGGAGCCTCGTCTGTTATTCCTTCCTTTTCCGGGCGCGAGCGGTTTTATCCGGCCACTTCCATGAATGCCCGCCTCCCTTTCCGCCCCGGGATCAATAACTGATCAGCGCGGCCATCAGAAGACCGGAAGCCAAGCTGAGCCGCGAAGCGAAGAGGGCGACGGAAACGTTCCCCTTGGGAATTTCGGACACGACCTTAAAGGGGGTGAGCAGTTCAAACAGGTAAAATACGAGGACCTGGAACAGGATGCCGATCAATCCCCACAGGATGAGATCCCCCAGGGACAGGGAGTGAAACACCGCCGAAGCGAGCACGATCGAAAGTCCGAGGATTTTTCCTCCCAGATCGTGAGCCGCCGCCTTGGCCGCCGCCGCCTTCTGGGGATCGGTCGTGTCGGCCCCGTCCCGGATCAGCTGGAATTCCTTATACGGCGTGGTAAACAGGAAGACGGCGATCCCCACCCCCAGGAGGGGAAGGGTGACCCCCAGGTACATCAGAAAATTGAGGATGTTGGACCACTGGTCGAACATCTGATCATCTCCTTTACCGTTCAATTTCCGCGTTTTCAGGGCGTCTTCGGCCGGTCCTCTTTCGGCGAAAAGGGTCATGGGAAACGTCCGAAAGCGCAATTCCTTCGGGCATCGGCATAGCACACCGGCAAGAAGAAAGACATGTCGCCGGTGACGGGACCATCCACCCGGGCCAGGATCGCGGAAGCGCGTCCGCCGATCAAAAAGGAACCCCACAGCAACCTCCCCCGGAAGGGCCCCTTCAGGGTCTCCACCTGCACCGGCTCCATTTCCACCCGGCGCTGGAACACCATCGGCTGATCCCCGTAACGATCGTCGCCCCGGAAAACCGCAACCCCCGAGGCATCGTAAAGGGTCACCCCCGCCCCTTCCCGGCCGAAGATCGGCTTCGTCACATGGGGAATTCCCCGAAACCGGTTCTCCAGATAGGTGGGCAACATGTAGGTTTCGATGATCCGGTGTTCTTCCGGATCGAAAAATTCCCCGGCCTCATGCAGGGCCCAGATCAGCGCCTGCATCGCCTTGGTTTGGGAAAGCAGGGCTCCCGGCGGGTTGATCACCGCCACACGGCGACGGGCGATGAGCTCCAGCGCATGGGCCCCCGTGGGATACCCGTCGTCGTCCCGGTCCTCCGCCAGAATCTCCAGCGCGTGCAAGCGGTAAAGGACATCGACGGGCAGCGAAGCGCCCTCGACGAGGGCCGTCATCCGCTCTCCCTCGACCCGGAGATCGGAAAGGGGCACAAAGCGGCCGTCCAAGCCGGAACGATCGAGCAGGTAACGGGTCGTGCCCGCGTCCTCTTCGTGCCAGTCCAGCGCGCTGAACACCACATGGTCCGTGGCGTATCCTTCCGTCCGGTAGGTGTCCAGGGCATGCCGAAAGGCGAGGCGAAGGTGCTCTTCGCAGCCCTCGTTGGGATCCTCCGCGCCGAAGTATTCGCACACCCTGCCGTTGACGTAAAAGGCCTCCACGATGCCCGTCGGCGTGTCGCTGTTAAACTCCAGCATCTTCAGGCCTTCCGGCGTCGGGGCAAAATCGAAGCGGCCGATCAGCGTCGGATCGCTCTCCGGAAGAAACAGTCGAACCGCCCTTCGGGCCGCCGCAGGAATCCCCAGTTCCTCCAGCAGGGCCTCCGGGCCCCGGCGAACCACGGCCACCGTTTTGGCGAAAATTCGTCCGAGGGCCTCCGTCGCCTCGGCGATTTCCCGCCGAAAATCCCGGGTTATGGGATGGATCGTCGCCAGGGCGTACTCGGCACCGTACATCTCATCCCAGGTGAAAACCCCCTCGGCCCGGAGGGGATCATACAACCTCCTCCGCCGCTCGGCGTAATCCTCTTTCATGGTCCGGACCACCCATCAGCCGCCGCTGAAAAAGGAGGATTTGCCGATTCCGCCCCGGGAACCGGAAGAGACCCGGGTCTTTCGGTCGATATCGATATCTTCCGCGACGGAGGATTTCACATAGCCCACTTTTTTTCCATTGATCACCACGTAGGAGTCCCTGTCCACTTCGCTCCCGTCATCGTCGCAGCGGAGATCATTGTCGTCATCGTAGCAGATTTCGATCCCGTCATCGTCGCACCCGGAAGCCACCAACAAACTGGCCGCGGCAAACAGCCCCAGCAACCGGGCGGTGCTTCGCTTCCTGCGCTGCTCTTTTTGCGTTTCCATGCATCATCCCCCTTCCTCCGTCGGCTCCGCGTAGATGACGTACACTTTCCGGTTCTCGTCCACTTCCGCGGAGGTCTTTTGCCACTCCCGACCTCCTATGTAAAACAGGTCGCTCTGCAGGTGCAGAAGGGCGTCCTCATCGCTGTGAAAATAAAAAGTGTGCACCACCGGATAATGGGCCGTTCCTTCCCGGAAGTGGCGCACTTCCAAGCGGATTCCCCTCCAGTCCGGGGCAAAGACCAGCTGGTCGTCCAGCACCTTTTCATCCTCCGCCCGCCGAATATAAATCACATAAGTCCCATCCTCCACGGCGCAACTCGTCTTCTCGTAGACATGCTGATCCTTGACGAAGTAGTCGCAGGCGAACCGGAGGGAAATCTCCTCCTTGTCGATGCCTTTGTAGTAATAGAGCACGGGATAACCCTTCTCCTCATCCAGCAGGCGATACTCCAACCGCGGCAACGCTTCACCTCCTTCTGACATTTTCGTTAATTTCTTTTCGACAAAAAACAACACTTTCCTTCCGTTCCGTTGATCCCGGAAAACCGGATAGGAATTTCGGAGTTCTTTACAAAATTTTCATTATGTTGCATACCGCATTTCTCATACCATAAAATAAGTGAGACAAACCCTGTGACAACTTTGTGAAAGGGAGGGATTCCCTTGAGTCAGCAATCGGCAGCACAACCTGTTTCCCGACGGGCAGTCATCGCCAGTCTGGTCGGAACGTCGATTGAATGGTACGACTATTTCCTCTACGGAACGGCGGCCTCACTGGTGTTCAACAAAATCTTTTTTCCGACGGTCGACCCGATCGTCGGCTTGCTGCTCGCCTATGCCACCTTTGCCCTTTCCTTCATCATCCGGCCTCTCGGGGGCATCATCTTCAGTCATATCGGCGACAAGATCGGCCGGAAACGGACCCTGGTCCTCACCCTGATGCTGATGGGGATTGCGACGGTCCTGATCGGACTGTTGCCGGGATACGACACCATCGGCATCTGGGCGCCGATCCTGCTGATCCTTCTCCGCCTCGTTCAAGGCCTGGGCATCGGAGGCGAATGGGGCGGCGCCGTCCTGTTGGCGGTGGAATACGCCCCGAAGGAGAAGCGGGGATTGTTCGGAAGCGTGCCGCAAATGGGAGTTCCCATCGGCCTCGTGCTGGGCACCTTCGCCATGTCCGTCATCGCCGGCATCTCCGGGGATGCCTTCTACAGCTGGGGATGGCGCATCCCCTTCATCCTGAGCATCGTGCTGGTCCTGATCGGCCTCTGGATCCGGAACGGCATCGACGAAACCCCGGTCTTCAAAAAGGCCCGTGAATCCGGGGAAATCTCCAAGGTGCCCCTGATCGACACCTTCAAATATCAGTGGAAGACCGTGCTCCTGGCCGTGGGAACCAAAGTGGTGGAAACCGCTCCTTTCTACATTCTGTCAACCTTTGTCATCTCCTACGCCACCGGATTGGGATATGATGAAAGCGCCGTGCTCAACGCCGTCGCCATCGCCGCGCTGGTGACGACGATTTTGATCCCGATCATGGGATCGCTTTCAGACAAATGGGGGAGAAAGCCCCTGTACATCGCCGGCACCGTGGGGATGATCCTTTTCGCCTTCCCCTACTTCATGCTCCTGTCCACCGGCTCCAATCTGTGGATGACGGCGGCCTGCATCCTGGGATTGGGCGTCATCTGGGCACCGATCACGGCGGTGCTGGGAACGCTGATGTCGGAGGTGTTCCGCACCAACGTCCGGTATACGGGGGTGACCATCGGCTACCAGCTGGGAGCCGCCCTGGCCGGGGGAACCGCCCCCTTCATCGCCACCGCCCTGCTGGCCCGCTTTGACAACGCCTGGCAGCCGGTCGCCCTGTACATGATCCTGACGGCGGTCATCTCGCTGGTGGCCATCCTCGTCCTTCGCGAGACGAAGGAGACGGAACTGCACGCCGCCGCCGAATAAGCCGTTGCACCCAGAAAGGCAATCCGCCCGAAACCGGGCGGGTTGCCTTTCTTCACAGAGCAACCGACAAAGGGAGGGAGATCCGCCTTGCTGGTCCTGTCGAAGCGGGACATCCGCGCACTCTATTCGATGAAGGACTGCCTGAAGGATGTGGAGGAAGCTTTTCGCGCCCATCAGGAGGGAAAGACCGTCACGCCGGTGCGCATCGCCTTATCCGCGGGAACGGGGGAGGCCGCCACGCTGTACATGCCCTCCTTCGTGGAACCGGCGCGGTCGATGGGCATCAAGATCGTCAGCGTTTTCCCCGACAATCCGAAGCGGGGAAGGCCCGCCATCCAGGGGATCACGCTGCTCACCGACGCGGAAAACGGAGAGCATCTGGCGCTGATGGACGCCACGTATTTGACGGTTCTCCGCACCGGCGCCATCTCCGGCGTGGCCGCCAAGTACCTGGCCCGGGATGACGCCCGGGTCTGCGCCCTGCTCGGCGCGGGGGCCCAGGCCATCGGACAGATCCAGGCGGTGATGGAAGTGCGCAACCTGGCGGAAATCCGGCTGTGGAACCGAACCCGGGAAAAGGCGGAGCATCTGGCAAAGACGATCCGGGAAACCCGTCCCGACTGGACGGGAACCGTGGCGGTCTTCGACCGGCCGGAACAAACCGTCCGGGGGGCGGACATCATCCTGTGCGCCACCCGGTCGACACAGCCGCTCTTTGACGGCAGACAGATCCCCCCCGGCACCCACGTCAGCGCCATCGGCGCCTATCTGCCCCACATGCGGGAGGTGGACGCGGCCCTCCTCAACCGCAGCAGCAAAGTGGTGGTGGACACGCGGGAGGGGGCGATGCACGAGGCGGGGGACCTGCTGATTCCGATGGAAGCGGGAGAGTGGCAGGCGGAAAAACTGTACGGCGAGCTGGGAGAGATCGTCGCCGGAAACAAACCGGGGCGGGAAAGACCGGAGGAAATCACGGTGTTCAAATCGGTGGGCGTCGCCTTTTTGGACACGGCGGTGGCCAAAAGCGTCTATGAAAAGGCGAGGCGGCTCAACCGGGGAACCGCGATCGACCTTTAGCGGGAAAACCGCTCCCGCCCGTGGCAGGCAAAAAAAAAGCGGGAAACTGCTCCGTCAGGCCTCTTTACCTTGGATCGGGAGAGAGCGATTTTCGCCCCGGCCCCATGCGGCGGGAGCCGCTCGGCGAAAAACCGCTTCCCGATTCCCAGGCTCAGCAGTCCCGCGAAGAGCCCTCCTTTCCGCCCGAAAACCGTAAACGGGCAGGACCGGCACGTCAGATGGAAAAATCGCCCCAAAGCCCGGGATGAACGGAGTTTCGCAAGTCCCGTGCCCGGCACGGACTTGAACCTCGCACGTTCAAACCTTCCCCTTTTCGCGGCCGGAGATGCTCCGCGTCATCTGCTGCCACACGGTGCCGCTCGCTTCCTCGCCGCTTTCGATGCGGGCGATGGCCATCTTGATCTGCATGTCCACCTCGAACTCCGGATCGTCCTGGGCCGCGCGGAGGGCGGAAAGCGCCCTTTCATCGCCCACTTCGTAAAGGAAGCGGGCGGCGCGCCACCGGACCAGCTTGTTGGGATCCTTCAGGGCCTCGGCCATCGGGCCGATCGCATCGGGATCGCCCAGATCGGACAGGGTGTCCCCCGCCGTCCGGCGGACGATGGCGGAGGAATCCTTCAGCGCCCGGTACAAGAGGGGAAGCACCTGTTTGCCGCCGATCATCCCCAGATATACGGTCGCCAGGCGGCGGATGGACGCCTTGGGATCCTCCAGGGCTTTGGCGAGCACCGGCAGGTCCTCCATCGTGGGGTCCATCCGCTCCAGAGCGGCAAAGCGCTTTTTCCAGTCGGACGCTTCCAGGCCCCGGGCCACTTCGGCGGAGGAGAGCTTTTCTTCCGCTTCCATCCGCTGCACGTCCTCGCCCTGCAACGCCCCTTCGACCAGCCGGTTCAGCCTTTCCTCGTCGTAGGCGGCGTCGATTTCCTGGGCCACGGTTTCGCCGATCTCATCCATGTCCCCGTACCGGACTCCCCTTTCCTCCCAGCGCCGCTCCAGCACGATGTTTTCCGCCGCGGCCTGGGCCTTCATGGCGGCCTTCATGAAGCGCTCCGGCAGGGCATAGCGCCGTTCTTCCCGTTCTTCCACCCCCGCGACCAGTTTGATCTGCATGGGGATGCCCCGGAACATCTGGACATACACCTGTACTTCCCCGTATCCTTTTCCGGTTTGAACGGGCGCCGCGCCGCCCGCTTCCCCTTCCAACCCGAAAATCCCCTTGATCGCCGCCAGGATTTCCCGCCAATCCGCCTTCGGATGGCGGTCGACGGCAATAAAGTCCGCCACCTGAAACACGCTCCTGACGCCCGGCACTTCCAGGATCCGCCGCAGGAGCTCCGGCGCTTCCTCCCGGTTGTCGGCGGTGTAGGTGACGCCCTTGTCGCCGGGCAGACGACGGTCCAGGTTCAGTTTCATCGTGTGGGGACTGGGTGTGGGTTCGATCGACACCAATTTCATCGGACCACCACCTCTTCGCAAATTGCCTGACAAGCCCCGTTCTTCATATTCCGGAGCGCGCTCCTCTCAAGCGGTTCAGAACCATTGTATCCCACAAACGCGCCGGAGGAAAACCGCCCTTCCCCCGAATCGCCCGGCACCTTCAAACTGGTATTTTTCGGACTTTTGTGCTAATGTCTATAATAGTCGCAACCAATCCGCAAAGGGCTCTCAAGGAACGGCATTCACCGGGCTCCGCCTGGTTCAAAAAAGGCGATCCCACCTTTTGAGGAGGTTGAATGATGGGCAAACGCATCCTTCTTTTTCTCGCCGTCAACGCATTGATTGTGGTCACTATTCTGCTGGTCACCAACATCCTGGGTATCCGGCACTATGTGACGGAACAGGGCATCGATTATTCGGCACTGCTCGTGTTCAGCGCCATTGTCGGATTCACGGGGGCACTCATCTCCCTGGCACTCTCCCGGGCCATGGCCAAGTGGATGTTGGGTGTCCGGGTTCTCTCTCCCGACGACCCGAACCTGTCCCCGGATGAGCGTTGGCTGGTGGAGGAGGTCCACCGGCTGGCGCGGCGGGCCGGTCTGACGGAAATGCCCGAGGTGGGGATTTACGACTCGCCCGAGGTGAACGCCTTCGCCACCGGACCCACCCGGAACCGTTCCCTCGTCGCCGTCTCCACCGGGCTTTTGGAAAACATGGACAAGGATGGCGTTCAAGGAGTCCTGGGCCATGAAGTGGCCCACATCGCCAACGGGGACATGGTGACGATGACCCTTCTCCAGGGCGTCATCAACACCTTCGTCATTTTCCTGTCCCGGTTGGCCGCTTACGTCGTCTCCCGCTTCGTCCGGGAGGAACTGGCCGGAGTGGTCCATTTCATCTGCATCATCGTCTTTGACCTTCTCTTCTCCATCCTGGGCAGCATCGTGGTGATGGCCTACTCCCGCCACCGGGAATATCACGCCGACCGCGGCGGAGCCGACCTGGCCGGCAAGGAAAAGATGATTCACGCCCTCCGCTTGTTGCAGCAGCACGTGAACCTGATCGATACGAACCACAAGTCCCTGCAGACGATGAAAATCAGCAACCGCTCCGGCTGGCTCAAACTGTTCTCCAGCCACCCGGACCTGGAGGACCGCATCGCCCGGCTGGAGAGGGCGTGATGGAAAACAACAAGGCGGCCCGGTCTCGCGGGCCAAGGCTGCTGACTCTCTTTGTCAGCAGCCTTTTTAAATTAAGAGGAAACATGGTGAACGGAGAATGCCTTGCCATGGTCGAAGGTTTCAAAATGTGACTTCTCAAGAGGAGGATCGAAAGATCAAATGATCGGGGCTGTTGTTGTCCTCCTTCTTTGAGTTTTCGGCAATCCTCCCAGGCTGCAGCCAGACGGAAGCTGCCGATTATTTCGCAATACCGCATGTCCGCCTCAACAAAGTGATCTAAAGAATAAGCAGGAAGTGAAGTCACATGAAAATAGACATACCCGCTTATTTGGGTGAAGTCGGCTATTCAGGCTACCTTAAAACCAGCATTCCATCCACGCCTAACCAGGTCCATGTGATGATAAAAAACGAATGAAGGGTTGTGTTCGACAGGGGAAGAGGGGGTTCCCATCATTCCATATCAGCCAAATGAGTTTCATCTTCATGAAGCGATGGCAGAGTAAAAATATAAAATCGATAACGCTTTGTGAACACCTTTTGTATCCGTTTCGATTGCTTTTTCTGTTTAGGACTGAAACAAGATTCCTTGACGGAAAAAGCACTCTCGATCTTTGATCGGAAGGCCCAAACCGCTTTTGGGGACGGTTTGTCTTCGTGAGGTACCCTATTCCATCTATTGACCCCGCCATTCCTCGGGAAAATGGCCGATATCCCCGTGAAGGAGGATCTCCCTTTTCCCTTCGCTAACCCGAACCAGGTTGAGACAGACGGGGTGAATGTAAGGGGGATCCCAGAGCCACTCCAGCGGCCGCCCTTCGAAGTGGGCCATCAGCGTTTTCAACACGACGGTGTGATGACGATCAGCATCCTACCCCCAGGGTGGGGAACGAAGGATGTCTTCGATCAAAGATACCGCCGCCTTTGCACATCGAGGTAACTTTCCTCCCGAGCCCTGAGATAAAGGTGCGGCTTTCCCCAAAACAGGCCACACCTCCTTCCGGAAACCGGGCCTCGATCTCCAAGGACCGCAATCCCCGGCTCCATCTCTCGAAGATCCGGGTGCTTCCTGATCGCCGCATCCCGATCGCCGCATCCCGATCGCCGCATCCCGATCGCCGCGAAGGATCTTCGCCGCCCGGAGGGAGCGTGCCGCCGGGCGGAAGCAGATCGCATCGAAGGAAATCCCCCCACATCCGCTCCGCCGGACATTCCGCCTGCCTGACGCCCTTTTCCGTCAGGGCAAATCACTACTTCCCCGGCCCATTCTCCCCATTCCACTCGGCTTGACCGTGCCACGTCAGGTACAACCAACCGCCTTTACCCGCCCCAAGGCGAAAATCAACATCATGACAAACATGCCGAAAAAGGCAGGATAAGATCCAACCCGCACGGCCTGCGCGGGCAAAAATCGGTTCCCTTCCGGGACTTTTTGATTCGCAACCAAAAACAGGCTGACGCCCGCGCAGCGCGGGCGTCAGCCTGCGAAAAAACCGATCAACAAAAGTCATCCCAACAGGGTCAACAGCAGCGCCTTCTGGGCGTGCAGGCGGTTCTCCGCCTGGTCGAACACCACCGACCGGGGTCCGTCAATCACTTCTTCGGACACCTCCAGTCCGCGGTATGCGGGAAGGCAGTGCAGGAACAGGGCATCCCCCTTGGCGCGGGACATCAGGTTCGCATCGACCTGGAAGCCCTGAAAATCACGGATTCTCCGCTCCTTTTCCTCCTCCTGGCCCATGCTGGCCCACACGTCGGTGTACACGGCGTCCGCGCCGCGGACCGCCGCCTCCGGATCGTGGAAAAAGCTCAGCCTGGCTCCGGTGGTCTGCGCGATCTGATTGGCTTCGGCGACCACCCCCGGATCCGGCTCGTAGCCGGGTGGCGTCGCCACCGCCAGGTGCATGCCCGCGGCCGCCGCGGCGTGGAGAAGGGAGTGCAGCACATTGTTGCCGTCGCCCACATAGGCCAGCTTCAGCCCCGCAAGCCGCCCCTTCTTCTCCCGCAGGGTCAGCAGGTCGGCCAGGGCCTGGCAGGGATGGAAGAGGTCGGTGAGGCCGTTGATCACCGGAACGGTGGCGTGGCGGGCCAGCTCGACGACAGTGGCATGGGCATGGGTGCGGATGAGGATGCCGTCCACGTATCGGGACAGGGTGCGCGCCGTGTCCGCAAGGGTTTCCCCTCTCCCCAGCTGCAGCTCGTTTCGGCTGAGGGAGAGGGCGTGTCCGCCCAGTTGGATCATCCCGGCTTCAAAGGAAACCCGCGTCCGCGTGGAGGGTTTGTCGAAGATCATCGCCAGGGTTTTTCCGGCGAGGGGTGCCGCCCCTTCCGCCGCACCCCTTTTTTTCTTCAGCTCCTCGGCCAAGTCGAGCAGGGCTTCCACTTCCGCCGGGGACACGTCCCCCAACGACAAAAAGTCCCGCCCCCGAAGGGGGTTCAACCACGGTTTGGGCTGCAACGCGCTCATCGCATCATCCGCTCCTTTCGATTGATGGCCTGGAGAGGAAGAAGGGGGGATGCATGCCCCCGATCCGCTTCCTGGGTTCGGATCACCCAGCGAAAGGTGTCCACGGAAGTGAAACAGGGAACCTGCCATCCGAGGCAGGCTTGGCGGAGGCGGAAGCCGCCGCGCCGGGCGTCTCCGCCGCTGCCGGGGACGTTCAGCACCACCTTCGCCCCCTCTTTCCGAAGCCATTTGCTCCACTCATCCAGTTTCAGCTCCTCGACGGAAGCCCCCCAGCGCGCACGGATCCAGCGGGCCGTGCCGGGAGTGGCGCACAGGGAGACTCCCCACCGCAGCAAAGCCGGTACGATTCCTTCCAGATCCGGTTTCGCCTTGTCGGCGACGGAAAGCCCCACCGACACCCCCGGTCCGAGGCGGGGCAGGGGGGAACCGGCCACGGACGGCAACACCTTGGCCACCGCCTCTTCCGGCGTTTCGCCCAGCCCGAGCACTTCACCGGTCGATTTCATGGACGGCCCCAGGGCGGGATCGACTCCGGGCAATTTGGCCGCCGAAAACACGGGGCCCTTGGCCGCAAAGATCTCCGGCGGAGGCAGCAGCCCCGTCGGCGCAAAGGAGCGGAGGGACTCGCCCAGCTGCACCCGGGTGGCCCAGCCGATCATCGGCACGCCCATCACCTTGCTGACGACGGGGACCGTGCGCGAAGCCCGCGGATTCACCTCCAGGCAGTACACCTCGTCTCCCCGTACGATAAACTGGATGTTGAGCAAGCCCCGATGGGGGAGCGCCCGGGCGATCCGACGCGTGTACTCGGCGATCGCTTCCTTCTGACTGGCCGTCAGATCCAGGGCGGGAAGGAGGGAGATGCTGTCGCCGGAGTGAACCCCCGCCCGCTCCACGTGTTGGATCAGAACGGGGATCGTCACGTCCCGGCCGTCGGTGACGGCGTCCACCTCCACTTCCATTCCCTCGAGGAAGCGGTCCAGCAGGAGGGGAAAGGCCTTCTCCGAGAGGGAATAGGCATCGAAGGCGTCCATCACCTCCGCCAGCTCCTCCCGGCTGTGCACCACCTGCATTCCCTGCCCCCCGATGACGAAGGAGGGGCGAAGAAGCAGGGGGTAACCCAGCCGGTCGGCCAGGGGCAACACCTCGTCGCGGGTGGAGGCGGTCGCGCCCGGGATGTGCGGGATGTCCAGCTTCAGGAGCAGCTCCGTAAACCGCCTCCGGTCCTCCACCGCGGCGGCCACTTCGGCGGAGGTGCCCAGGACGGGAAGGCCCGCCTCCTCCAATCCCCTGATCAGATTCACCGCCGTCTGTCCCCCGTACTGGACGAGGATTCCCTCCACCCGCTCCTTCCGGGCGATGTGATAAACATCCTCCACGGTGAGGGGATCGAAGTAGAGCCGATCCGCGGTGGAGTAATCGGTGCTGACCGTCTCCGGGTTGTTGTTGACGACAATGGAGTAAATGCCCATCTCCCTGAGCGCCTTGGCGGCGTGAACCGAACAGTAGTCGAACTCGATCCCCTGGCCGATGCGGATCGGACCCGAACCGAGGACGAGGACGCGGCGGTCGGCAGCGGCCGGTTCCACCTCGTCCTCCCCCTTCCAGGTGGAGTAGAAATACGGCGTCTCGGCGATGAATTCGCCGGCGCAGGTGTCCACCCACTTGTAGGCGGGACCGCGCCCGATCTCCTCCCAGCGCCTTCGCACCTCGCTCTCCGGAACACCGTAGAGGCGGGACAGATGGGCATCGGCCACTCCCCACTCCTTGGCCCGCACCAGGAGGGACTCGGGCGCCGTCTCCCAGGTGTGTTCCGCCAGCTCCTCCTCCAGGCGGACCATCGAGCGGATCTTGTGCAGGAAAAAGGGGGCGATGCCGGTCATCCGGCCCACATCCTCCAGCTCCCATCCCCGGCGGAAAGCCTCCGCCAGGAGAAACAGCCGCTCATCGTCGGGACGCCGCAGGCGGTCCGCCAGCAGTTCGTCGGAAAGCTTCCGGGCGAAGGGTTGAAGCAGGGAGAACCGACCCATGTCCAGGGAACGAATCGCCTTGTACAGGGCCGATTCCAGATTGCGCCCCAGGGCCATCACTTCCCCGGTGGCCTTCATCTGGGTCCCCAGCTTTCGATCGCCCCGGGGAAAGCGGTCAAAGGGCCAGCGGGGGAGCTTCACGACCACGTAATCGAGGGCGGGTTCAAAGCTGGCATAGGTGTGGCCGGTCACCGGATTGAGACACTCGTCGAGGCGATAGCCGATGGCCAGTTTCGCCGCCAGGCGGGCAATGGGATAACCCGTCGCCTTGGAGGCCAGGGCGCTGGACCGGCTCACCCGGGGATTCACTTCGATGATGACGTATTCGTCGGTTTCCGGATGCACGGCAAACTGGATGTTGCATCCCCCGACCACCTTCAGGGCGCGGATCACTTTGCAGGAGACGGAGCGGAGGCGTTGAACCATCCGGTCGGAAAGGGTCTGCGTCGGCGCCACCACCATGCTGTCCCCGGTGTGAACGCCGACGGGATCGATATTCTCCATGTTGCAGACGGTGATGCAGGTGTCGGCGCCATCCCGCATCACCTCGTACTCGATCTCCTTCCAGCCGAGAATGCTTTTCTCCACGAGCACCTGCCGGATCGGGCTTGCGGCCAATCCCCGCCGGGCGATCTCCCGCAGGGAAGCCTCGTCCTCCGCAATGCCCCCTCCGAAACCGCCCAGCGTGTAAGCCGGACGCACCACCACGGGGTAGCCGATCCCTCCGGCGAACCGGACCGCCTCCTCCACCGTCGACACGGTGGCGCTTTCCGGCACCGGCTCCCCGATCGCCTTCATCATCCGCTTGAAGGCTTCCCGGTCCTCTCCGCGCCGAATCGTCTCCACGGGGGTTCCCAGCAGTTTCACGCCGAAGGCGTCCAGCACGCCCCGCTCCTTCAGCTCCACGGCCAGGTTGAGTCCGGTCTGCCCGCCCATCGTGGCCAGCAGCCCCTCCGGCCGCTCCCTTTCGATGATCCGGGTCAGCACGTCGGCGGTGAGGGGTTCCGTATATACGACATCGGCCACCTCTTCGTCGGTCATGATCGTGGCGGGATTGTTGTTCACCAGAATCACCCGGATCCCCTCCTCGCGCAGCGCGAGACAGGCCTGGGTCCCGGAATAGTCGAATTCGGCGGCCTGACCGATCACAATCGGCCCCGACCCGATCACCAGAACGCTTTTCAGTCCCGGGTTGGGATCACCCGACGATTCGCTTGAGGGAAAGGTGGAATCAACCATGTACCTGCACCTTCTTCCTAGCCAAGACTAGCGAAGCAAACCGGTCAAACAGGGGGTTCGCCTCCGTCGGTCCGGGACGGGCTTCGGGATGGAACTGCACTCCCATCACGGGGTATTTCCGGTGGGCGATGCCTTCCACCGTCCCGTCGTTGACGTGCCGGTGCGTCACCTCCCACTCCCCGGGATCCAGCGAATCCTCCCGGACCGCGTAACCGTGGTTCTGCGAGGTGATCCAGACCCGGCCCGTGGCGCATTCCCGCACCGGGTGGTTGCTGCCCCGATGGCCGTAAGGCAGCCTCTCCGTATCCCCGCCCAGGGCGAGCGCCAACAGCTGATGTCCCAGGCAGATTCCCAGGGTGGGAATTTGCCTGATCAGGGGAACCCATCCCGGCAGAAAGGGTTTCAGCGCCTGGGGGTCCCCCGGACCGTTGGAGAGAAGCAGTCCGTCCGGTTTCAACTCCCGGATTTTCTCCGGCGCCCAGTGGTACGGAACCACCGTCACGGAAAACCCCGATCGGCGGAGGGCGCGGATGATGGACGCCTTGGCTCCCAAATCGATCACCACGATATGGGGGGCGCCTGCCTCACCGGGAAAATGGAGGGGCTTCTCCGTCGCGGCCCGGCTCACCCACTCCAGCGAGCGCGGATCGGGCCAATCTCCGAGGGGGGGACGGGGAGAAGCGGAGATCACCCCCCGCACCAATCCCCGGTCCCGCACCCGCTTCGCGACGGCCCGGGTGTCCACTCCCACTATGGCAGGCACCCCCTGCTTGGAAAGCCACTCGCCCAGAGATCCCCCCGGACCGTCGTACACTTCGCTCATCACCGCGCCGGCGCACAGGGGACGCCTTCCTTCGCTTTCCCCCGGAATCACCCCGTAGTTGCCGATCAGGGGGTAGGTGAAGGTGATCACCTGACCCGCATAGGAGGGATCGGTCAGGGTCTCCTGGTATCCGGTCATGCCGGTGGTAAAAACCACCTCCCCCCGGGTCTCCACCGGCCGTCCCAGCCACTGGCCCGGAAACACCTCGCCCGTGTCCAATACCAGGTAGGCCCTCATCGCCCCGCCACCCCCAGCGCTTCCACGGAATCGGACAAAATCTCCACGGCCCGGTCGACCATCTCCTCCGTCACGATCAGCGGAGGAAGCAGGCGGACGACCCGGGGGCCGGCCGGCAGCACCAACAGTCCCCGCTCCCGGGCGCGGCGGATCACTGGCGCCGCCTCTTCCGCAAGTTCAATTCCGACCATCAATCCCAGGCCCCGGACCTCCTTCACGGAAGGATGGCCCTTGAGATGGTCCCGCAGGGAGGCAAGCAGGCGCTCCCCCTGCACCCGGACGTTTTCCAGCAGCTCCGGACGGCGGATTTCCCGCAAAACGGCCCGGGCGGCGGCCATCGCCACCGGGTTTCCCCCGAAGGTGCTGGCATGGCTGCCGGGACCGAACACGAGGGCGAGATCGGGCCGGGCCATCATGGCGCCGACGGGGATGCCGTTGCCCAGCCCCTTGGCCAAAGTGACCACGTCCGGCGTCACGCCGTACCGCTCGAAGGCGAAGAGCGATCCGGTGCGCCCCATCCCCGTCTGCACCTCGTCCACGATGAACAGGATCTCCCGTTCCTTGCAAAAACGGGACAGCTCCGCAACGAAGGCCGGATCGGCGGGACGGACCCCGCCCTCTCCCTGGACCAGCTCCATCATCACCGCCGCGGCGTGATCATCGGCCGCCCGCTTCACCGCCTCCAGGTCCCCGAAGGGGACGGTGACAAAGCCCTCCGGCAGGGGAGCGAAACCCTTTTTCACTTTCTCCTGTCCGGTGGCGGTCAGGGTGGCCAGGGTGCGTCCATGGAAGGAGCCCTCAAAGGTGATGATCTTCGGCCGCTCGATTTCCCGCCGTTCCCGGGCCGCCTTGCGGGCCAGCTTGATCGCCGCCTCATTGGCCTCCGCCCCGCTGTTGCAGAAGAAGACGGCGCCGAGCCCGCTCGCCTCCGTCAGGACGGAGGCCACTTCCTCCTGAAGCGGGATGTGAAACAGGTTGGAGACGTGCCACAGGGTTTCCAGCTGCCTTTGAACCGCCTCCGTCACCCGGGGATGGCAATGGCCCAGATTGCAGACGGCCAGGCCCGAGGTGAAATCCAGCCAGCACCGGCCCGCCTCGTCCCAGAGCCAGGCCCCTTCGCCCCTGGCCGCCCGGATATCATACCGTTGGTATGTGGGAAACAACATGATCGGCTCCCTCCTCCTGAACGATGCGCGTTCCGTTCCACCCATCCTCCTCCGTTCCGTCCAGGGAAATCGGTTTTTCCCCGTCGACAATGAGCACTTCCTGAACCGGCCCCTTAAGGCAGGAGAGCGCCGCCGACACCTTGGGAAGCATTCCTCCGCTGATCTTGCCGCTTTGGATCAAACCGCGGACCACGGCGGGCGTCACGGTGCGGAGCACGCCCTCCTTTTTCTCCGGAGAAGCATAGATCCCGGGAACATCGGTCACCATCACCATCCGGGACGCGCCCAGGGCCCGGGCGATGGCGCCGGCCGCGGTGTCGGCGTTGACGTTGTATATCTGTCCGGCTTCGTCGACGCCCAGGGAGGCGACCACCGGCATCCATCCCTTCTCCAGCAGGGAGGAAAGGAGATCCGCCCCCACGCCGGTCACTTCCCCCACATAACCGAGAGAGGGGTCCTTCTGCCGGACCTGAATCAGCCTTCCGTCCACCCCCGAAAGGCCGACGGCGGAGGCGCCGGCGCCTTGAAGCCGCGCCGCCAGATCCTTGTTGACCAGGCCGGCCAAGGCCATCTGCACCCATGACAGCGTCTCCGCATCCGTCACCCGGAGCCCCCGGACAAAACGGGGACGGATCCCCGAACGCTCCAGCAGCCGGTTGATCACCGGACCGCCGCCGTGGACCACCGTCACCCGAACGCCGCGCTTATTAAGAGAAACACACGCTTCATAAAAGCTGGGATGAAGCCGTTCCAGCACGCTGCCCCCGATCTTTATGACCACACTCGGCACGTCCGCCACTCCTTCTCCTCCGATTCGGCCCTTCGTCTCAGGTGCGGTAACAGGCATTGATCCGAACGTACTCGTACGTGAGATCGCATCCCCAGGCCACCGCTTCATGTTCTCCCTGACGAAGATCGATGAGGAAATTCACTTTCTCCTCCTTCATGCGGGCCTGCACCTGCTCCTCGTCGAAGGCGACGGGCCTGCTTCCCCGCACCACCGGAATGTCCCCGATGTACAGGTCGACGGCATCCGTCCTCACCTCCGGGTCGGAGTAACCGATGGCGCAAAAGACTCTTCCCCAGTTGGCGTCGGCCCCGTAAACCGCCGATTTGACCAGATTGGAACCGGCCACGCCCTTAGCCACCCGCCGCGCCATCTCCCGGGAAGCGGCGCCGGTGACCTTCACTTCCACCAGCCGGGTGGCCCCTTCCCCGTCCCGGGCGATCATCTTGGCCAACTCCCGGGCCACGTGGGCAAACGCCGCCCGGAACGCCGCCCATTCGGGATGATCCGGATGGAGGGGAGAATGGCCGGCCCGTCCGCTGGCCATGGCCAGCACCATGTCATTGGTGCTGCAGTCCCCGTCCACGGTGATCATGTTGAAGGTTTCATCGGTCACTTCCCGGAGCAAATGTTGCAGGTGACGCGGGTCGATCACTGCATCGGTGGTGAGGAAGGCCAGCATCGTGGCCATCCGGGGGTGAATCATTCCGGAGCCCTTGGCCGCCCCGGCGATGCGCACCGGACGTCCCTCCACCCTCAGGACCACCTCGGCCGCCTTGGTGCAGGTGTCGGTGGTCAGGATCGATTCACAAAAGGGGAGATGCCCCTCCTTCCCCACCTCCTTCACCAACCGGCCCAGCCCTTCCACCATGCGGTCCATCGGCAGGAACTCCCCGATCACGCCGGTGGAGGCCACGGCGACCCGGTGTTCGGGAATGCCGAGCAATCCGGCCGCCTCCCTGCGCGTCTTCAGGGCATCCTCCCATCCCCTTTCGCCCGTGCACGCATTGGCATTGCCGCTGTTGACCACGACGGCCTGCAGTTTTCCCTCCACCGCCAAACTGTCCCGGGTCACCTTCAGGGGGGCGGCCTGAAAGGCGTTCATGGTGTAGACCGCCGCGGCGGAGGCGGGAACCTCGCAGAAGATCATGCCCAGATCCCGTTTTTTCCTTTTCAGACCCGCGTGCACCCCCCCGGCGACAAACCCGGAAGGGGAAGTCACCGACGGCTCCGCCACGACCTCAAAGCCCGTTTCCGCGGCAATCGCCTGCGTCCCCTGCCCGTTCATGCTCCTCTCCCTCTCTTTTCCTGTATTTGTCCGTTACGGATAGAGGGGAAGCCCCTCCAGCCCCGCCGTCTCGTCCCAACCCATGCGCAGGTTGAGGTTTTGGACGGCCTGGCCGGCGGCTCCCTTGACCAGATTGTCGATGACCGACATGACGATGACCCGGCCGGTCCGCTCGTCCAGATGGACGGCCAGATCGCAATAGTTGCTCCCCTGGACCTGTTTCGTCCCCGGCCAATCGTTCTCCGGCCGGATTCTCACAAAGGGAGCCGCCTGATAAATCCCGCGGTACATCTCCTCCAGCCGGCGGCGGGTCCATCCTTCCGCCGCGCGGGCCGTCAGGGTGATGAGAATTCCCCTGTTCATCGGCACCAGATGGGGAATGAAGGTGACGCGAACCGGGCTCCCCCACGCCTCCGAGGCGTACCGTTCGATCTCCGGGGTGTGTTGGTGGGCATCCACCCGGTACGGACGCAGATTCTCGTTGACTTCGCAGAAGAGCGTGTTCAGCTTCAGCCCTCTCCCCGCGCCGGACACGCCCGACTTGGCATCGATCACGATCGTGTCCGGATCGATGGCCCGTTCCCTCAGAAGGGGAATCAGCGCCAGGAGTGAGGCGGTGGGATAACAACCCGGATTGGAGATGAGCGAAGCGCTCCGGATTTGTTCCGCGTACCATTCCGACAATCCGTAAACCGCCCGTTCCAGCCAGTCCCCGGGAGCGGGCTCCCGACCGTACCACCGCCTGTACGCCTCACCCGTCAAGCGGAAATCGCCGGACAGGTCGATGCACACCTTTCCCCGCTCCGCAAACCGGGGCGCCCACCGGCTGCTGACGCCGGGAGGGGTGGCGAAAAAGATCACCTCCCCCGCCTCGCACAGGCGGTCCGGGTCCAGCTCCTCCAGGGTCTCCTCCATGTGGGACAGATGCGGATAAACCGCCCTGAGCGGCTCACGAGGCTGCGAGGAGGAGACCAGGGCGCCGATCCGGGCCTCGGGATGGTTCTCAAGGAGTCGGATCAGCTCCACCCCTCCGTACCCTGTCGACCCGATCACCACGGTGTTCACTTCCCACTCTCACTCCTTTGGAGATCGGTTTGTAACATTATACATATTGAATTATATTTATTCAATCCCCATTTTTCACCTCAATTCACAACCGTCCCGATTTTGGAGCGGACTTTCCTCCTTTGGAGCCTCCGTGGCTTGCTTGTTTTCAAGCAGATAACCGGAACCGCCGTTCCCGGGCGCTCAACGCCGAAAAGGCCCTGTCGAACGGGGAAGGGAAGCGGTGGAAAGCGCGATCGGGGCGGAAGCGAAAAAAAACGCCGATCGAAAACGGCGCCGCTTGTTGCCGGCGGTTTTATCGGAGGGACCTTCACTCCGCGAAGTTCAAAGGGGGATATACAGGAAAGAAGCAAGCGGCGGCTTTTTCGGAGATGTCTTTTTTCCGCGGGACGGGAGGCGTTGTCGCGGCTCCGGCTGATTTCGGCCCTTAACGGGGGCGCGCAAAGGAGAAGCGGAGACGGGATCAACGCCGCCTGGAAAGCGCAGGGGATGGAGCCGGCGATCCTGGACCCGTTCCCGGGCCTGTATCGGCGTCATGATCGACGATCGGGTGACCAGGGGAACGGAGGAGGCCCACCGCCTCCTCCTTCTCCATGGCAACGCGGATCTCCGCTTGACGGAACCGGGCTATGAGATCGGATGGATCCCCAGGGGCGGCACCGCCGGTTTGTCGCCGAAAAACAGGCGATCGAGCGGAAGATGGCACGTCGAAAAAGACGAGGGTGAAACCGGCTCCGGAGGTTCAGCAGGTCCTGCGGGAGTCCGTATCCAGCGAATGAAACAGCGCCGTCGATCCGGCCCGGTGGATCGCCCGAGGCGGGGGGCCGGGAGATCAGATTGCCGTAGGCTGGCGCAAACCGCTACGGGAGCGCCCCGTCCCCGGAAGACGAGGGGATGCCCTCCTTGCCCCTTTTCAAAGGGAGGAGCCGGATTTCGCGATCTCCCCTTTTTCTCCGGGGGAATGAGGGGAGGCGGCTTGTTCCCTTGTTGGCGGCTGGACCGGCACCGTTGATTTTCCGGCGAACCATCAAGGCCAGCCGGCATGGAACAAAAAAAGACTGTCGACTTTCTGTCGACAGTCTTTCCGAATCCTTTCATCCCGTCACTTCTGTTCCGCCAGCCACGCGGACAGGGATTCCCGCTCGGCGTCGGAGAGCTGGGTTTGCGCCGGCATCTGCCCCTTGCCGTTCTTGATGATGTCATCGATCTCTTCCTTGGAATACTTCGATCCGGTGTTGGTCAAGGCCGGGCCGAAACCTCCCTCCAGGTTGGCGCCGTGACAGCTGGCGCAATTGTTGTCATAAACCGCCTTGACCTCGGCGTCCACCGCCGCCCCGTCGCCGGCATCCGGTGCTGTTTCTTCCTGGGCGGGGGTTTCCCCCTGGTCAGAGGGTTGCGTTTCCTGATCCGTGCCTCCGCCGCAACCGGTCAAAACCCACAACAGGGCACCTCCGACCAACATGCGCTTCCACCATCGATTGCTCATGGCGAACCTCCCGTAAGCATTCATTGTCCACGGAGGTGATCCGGCCTTCTCGGATAGCTGGAACCGGGGGCCGTTTTTTCCCGCGGCTTTTCCATCAGTTGCCGCCGGTCCTTTGATTCTTCCGCTCTGCGGCTTCCCTTTTGTTCAGCCATATTGCCCCTCCCGTTTAAGTGGGTCCCTCCGTCTTCTCCCGGGATCGGACGAGGGGTTTTGATGATTATGATAAACCAAGGAGACGGGGGTTATGCATCCCGTCCCTTTTCCTCCCCGGAGCCGCCCTCATCAGCCCGGTCCGCCTCCCCGGCCCGGTCGGCATCGACGGCGGACGGATCCCCTTCGGTTTTCCGTTCCTCTTTTTGGGCAAAGCTGAATTTTTTCCTCGGCCTTCGCTTCAGGGCCAACGGCTCATCGAAGGAGACGTCGCTCGAATCGGCGAACAGCTTGTCCAGCTCCGCCACCTCGCGGCTCCGCTTTTTTGTCGTGATCACCGTCAAAACGATCAGCAGTGCGATGATCGAAACCAAAGCCACCCATACAAAGGCGGGCACCATCTCCATCAGCTCTACCACCGCTTGAACGGCAATCATTTGATGACCCCCTCCATTCTCTCTTTAAGCAGGTTTATGAAATCAGGAATGCAGTGACCCTGCCGCATCGAACGAACTTTTCGATGGGAAGGTTCCCAGAAAACCTTTTCCACAAATGGTTATATTCCCTTTTTTTCGCGGTCCACACCCACAAAAAAGAACCGGCCGGACCGGACCGGTCGGTTGCAAGGCGTGTATTCAATTTTTATTTATTTGCCGCGGAAACGGGGCGCCCGCTTCTCAAGGAACGCATCCATCCCCTCGATGCGGTCTTCGGTGTCGAAAGAGAGCCCAAAGAAAGCGGCTTCCAGGCGCAGACCGCTCTGAAGATCCGTTTCCGTTCCCTGGTTGATCGCTTTTTTGATGTATTTCATGGCAATCGGGGCCTTTTGGGCCAAACGTTCCGCCAGTTTGCGGGCCTCTTCCAGCAGCTGGTCGTGGGGAACCACCTTTTGCACCAGTCCCAGCCGGAGCGCCTCTTCGGCGGTGATCATCTCCCCCGTCAGGCACAGGTATTTGGCGGTTGTCTTCCCCACCAGCCGCGCGAGGCGCTGCGTGCCCCCGTAGCCGGGGATCACTCCCAGATTCACTTCCGGCTGACCGAAGCGGGCCTTATCGGAAGCGATCAATATGTCCCCGCTCATCGCCAGTTCACACCCTCCCCCGAGGGCATAACCGTTCACCGCCATGATGACGGGCTTGTCGAGCTCCTCGATCCGCGAAAAGAGAGCCTGCCCCCGGGCGGCCAGCCGCTCACCCTCCCAAGAGGAGGGAATCTGCCGCAATTCCCCGATATCGGCTCCGGCCACAAAGGCCTTGTCCCCGGCCCCGGTGATGATCAGGGCGCGGACCGTTTCATCTTCCTCCGCCCGCCCGACAGCCTGTTCCAGTTCCTCCAGGGTCTCCCGGTTCAGAGCGTTCAACACCTTGGGGCGCTGTATGGTGATTTGGGCCCAGCCATCCCCCTGCTCCCACGCGATGTTTTTCCACTCCATCGGACTCACCACCCCGTCGCTTCTCTTTCGCCGCTTAGCGTTCCTTTTCCTTCGGCGCATTGATCCGCTTCCTGAGGTACGCGTCGATGAACACGTCGATTTCTCCGTCCATGACCGCCTGAACGTTCCCCACTTCCACCTGCGTCCGGTGGTCCTTCACCATGCTGTAGGGGTGGAACACGTAAGAGCGGATCTGGTTGCCCCAGCCGATCTCCGTCTGTTCCCCCTGCAGTTCGGCCAATTCCTTTTTCCGCTCCTCCATCATCCGTTCGTGCAGGCGGGCCTTCAGGATCTTCATCGCCCGCTCCCGGTTTTGGATCTGGGAACGCTCCGACTGGCAGGTGACGACGATCCCCGTGGGAAGATGCGTGATCCGCACGGCGGAATCGGTGGTGTTGACGTGTTGTCCGCCGGCTCCGCTGGAACGGTACGTGTCGATCTTCAGGTCTTCCGCTTTGATCTCCACCTCGACATCGTCATCCACTTCCGGCATCACGTTGGCCGACACAAAGGAGGTGTGGCGGCGGCCCGAGGAATCGAAGGGGGATATGCGCACCAGACGGTGAACCCCCTTTTCCGCCTTGAGGTAGCCGTAGGCGTTGTGCCCCTTGATGAGCAGGGTGACGCTTTTCAACCCCGCCTCTTCACCCGGGAGGTAATCCAGGGTCTCCACCTTGAAGCCCTTTCGTTCCGCCCAGCGGGTGTACATCCGGAGGAGCATGGAGGCCCAATCCTGGGATTCCGTGCCGCCGGCCCCCGGGTGGAGTTCCAAAATGGCGTTGTTTTTGTCATAGGGCTCATTGAGGAGCAGGTTCAGTTCGAACTCATTCAGTTTTTCCTTCAGGGACTGGATGCCTTCCTTCAGTTCGGGGAGGAGGGACTCGTCCTGCTCCTCGGCGATGAGCTCCAGCATCAGCTCCAGCTCCTCCTGAGACTCCTCCAGCTTGGCCATGGTCTCCACTTGTTCCTTCAGGTGTTTGACTTCATCGATCACCTTCTGGGCTTCCGACTGGTTATCCCAGAAGCCGGGGGTGCTCATCCGCTGTTCCAGCTCTTCAACGCGGGCTTTTTTCTTGCCGACGTCAAAGAGACCCCCTGATGTCCGCCAATTTCTTGGCTGTATTGGTCAATTCATGACGCAGTTCACTCAGTTCCACACATCATCACCTCGGATTTATATTATTCGAAAGGTCCGCTATCCATTATAGCAGACGTTTTCAACCCGTCCGAACCGTCCGGGCGCAACAATGCTTGTACTTTTTGCCGCTGCCGCAGGGACAGGGTTGATTCCGACCCACTTTTTCCCGGCGGACAGGCTGCCGTTTCGGCGCCTCCTCCCGGCTGTGGGGGGAACCTCCGGCGCTGGCCCGTTTGTTGACGGCCACCTCTTCCCGCTCCAGGTTCTCCCCGACGCTGGCCTTCATCACGTATTTGACCACTTCTTCCTGGATTTCGTGGACCATCTGCTCGAACATTTCAAAGCCCTCGAACTGATACTCCCGCAAGGGATTGGTCTGACCGTAGGCGCGCAGATGGATGCCCTGGCGCAACTGGTCCATGGCATCGATGTGGTCCATCCATTTCCGGTCGACGGTCCGCAGGATCACCACCTTGGAAAATTCCTGCATCCGGTCGAAGCCGATCTCCTTCTCCCGCATCTCGTAGTGATGAAGCGTCGCCTTGAACAGTTTGTCGACGATCTCCTTCGGCTCTTCACATTCCTCCAGATCCTCGATTGTGACGGTCCCTTCCGGGAAAAGGGTGGCTTCCGCGAAATCGAGGATCGGCTCCAGGTTCCATTCCTCCGGCAAATCCTTCTCGGGCGCGTGGACCTCCACCACCCGCCGGATCAGTTCCTTGGCCATGTCCAGCACGATGTATTTGAGGTTGTCGCTGAACAGCACCTGCCGCCGCTGCTTGTAGATGATCTCCCGCTGCTGATTCAACACGTCGTCGTATTGAAGCACCCAGCGGCGGGCGTCGAAGTTGATCCCCTCCACCTTTTTCTGGGCGCTTTCGACCGCCCGGCTGAACACGGTGCTTTCAATGGGCATGTCATCTTCCATTTTCTCGTTCATCCACTCGCGGAAGCGGTCCGGGGCGAAACGGCGCATGAGGTCATCCTCCAGGGAGAGGAAAAACTGGGAGGATCCCGGATCTCCCTGCCGGCCGGAGCGGCCGCGCAGCTGGTTGTCGATCCTCCGGCTTTCGTGCCGTTCCGTGCCGATCACGTGAAGGCCGCCCAGTTCCGCCACGCCTTCACCCAGAACGATGTCGGTCCCCCGACCGGCCATGTTGGTGGCGATGGTCACCGCTCCCCGCTGTCCGGCCTGCGCGATGATCTCCGCCTCTTTGGCGTGGTTCTTGGCATTGAGCACCTGGTGGGGGATGCCCCGCTTCTTCAGCATGCGGGAAAGTTTTTCCGATTTCTCGATGGAGACGGTGCCGACCAGCACGGGCTGCCCCTTGGCGTGCCGCCGGATGACCTCCTCCACCACCGCCCGGAACTTGGCCTCTTCGGTGCGGAACAGGACGTCGGGGAGATCTTTCCGGATCATCGGCTTGTGGGTGGGAATCTGCACCACGTTCATGCCGTAGATCTTGCGGAACTCCTCTTCCTCCGTCTTGGCGGTGCCGGTCATGCCCGCCAGCTTTTTATAGAGCCGGAAGTAATTCTGCAGGGTGATCGTGGCCAGCGTCATGCTCTCCCGCTGCACCTGCAGCCCTTCCTTCGCCTCGATCGCCTGGTGCAGTCCGTCGCTGTACCTGCGGCCGTGCATCAAGCGCCCGGTGAACTCGTCGACGATCACCACCCCGTCCTCGTTCACCACGTAATCCCGGTCCCTCTTCATCAGCACATGGGCCTTCAGCGCCTGCTGGACGTGGTGGTTGACGGTGATGTTCCGGACATCATACAAATTGTCAACGCCGAGGAAGGATTCCGCCTTGTCGACGCCCGACTCGGTCAGGGTGACGGTCCGCGTCTTCTCGTCGATGGTGTAGTCGTCCCCGGGCTTCAGCCGGCGAACCAACTGATCCGCCTTGTAGTAAAGGTCCGTCGCCTTGTTGGCCTGCCCGCTGATGATCAGGGGCGTCCGGGCTTCGTCGATCAGGATGCTGTCCACTTCATCCACGATGGCGAAATGGAGCTCCCTCTGGACGATTTGCTCCGGATAGAGAACCATGTTGTCCCGGAGGTAGTCAAAGCCGAACTCGTTGTTCGTGCCGAAGGTGATGTCCGCCCGGTAGGCCGCCCGTTTTTCCTCCGGCGTCATCCCGCTTTCGTTCAGACCGACGGTCATGCCGAGAAATTCGAACACTTGGCCCATCCATTCCCGGTCGCGGCGGGCCAGATAGTCGTTGACCGTCACCACGTGAACCCCTTTTCCGGTCAAAGCGTTCAAGTAGGCGGGAAGGGTGGCGACCAGGGTTTTCCCCTCTCCGGTCTTCATCTCGGCGATATCCCCGTTGTGAAGCACGATTCCGCCGACCAGCTGGACATAAAAGTGGCGCATGCCCAACACCCGTTTGGCCGCCTCCCGAACGACGGCGTAGGCTTCGGGCAGCAGGTCGTCCAGGGTTTCCCCCTTCTCGAGGCGATGCTTGAATTCCTCCGTCTTTCCCCTCAACTCGGCGTCGGACAGGGCCGCCACCGACGGTTCCAACGCTTCGATCTGGTCAGCGATCTTATAGCATTTTTTCAGCTGCCGTTCGTTGGAGTCGAGCAATTGCCGAATCGCTCTGAACACACTGTCATCCCCTTCCGCTCAAGAAGGTCTATGGCAAAGGCGGCGGGAAAATTCCCGCCGCCCGCTGGATCGCACAGGCTTGAACGGGCCGCCGGAGCCCTTCCCTCGCCATATCCCGAAGACCTGTCGAAAAGCTCCCCAACCGGCGGGGATTCGGCACCCCCCGACCGGGCGGCCGTCACGACGCAACTTCGGTGCATGATCAACATTAATGATAACATATTTTTGCAACCCTGCAAAAAATCATAGCCGCGAAGGTCCGATCAGAAAACCCCCCTCCGCGTCCGTCGCGCCTCCAGGCGCCTTGACGAAGGGCGGCGCCCGTGGGCGACATGGCCGGAACGGGCAAAGGCGTTTTCAAAATAGTTGAACGGGATAACGACAAAGATGGTTGCAACCGGAAAGCTCCCCTTTGCCCTCCCCCCTTCAAAGTGGCGACTTTCAGGACCTTGCCGCCTGAAGGCGGAAAGGTCGGAAAAGGGGCGGACAAAAAAAAGACCGGGCACCCCGGTCGGATCCTTTCTATTTACCGGCTCCCTCCCCGCTTTTTTCCGATGGCGGAGGCGCAAGCGAAGGGGCCGTTCATTCGGGCTCAATCAGCCCGTACCGGCCGTCACGACGCCGGTACACCACATTGACCCGATTGGTGTCGGCATTGGAGAAAACGAAGAAATTATGTCCCAACATGTCCATCTGCAGGATCGCTTCCTCGACGTCCATCGGCTTCAGGCTGAACCGTTTGATCCTCACCACTTCCGGGGCATCCTCTTCCACTTCCGCCTCCCCGTTGTGGGCGTCCGGATCTTTCCATTGCGAACGGAGGCCGCCTTCTTGACGGAACTTGCGGTTGATCTTCGTCTTGTATTTGCGAATCTGGCGCTCCAGTTTTTCCACGACCAAATCCAGCGAAGCGTACATGTCATCACTGGCTTCTTCTGCCCGAACCAAAACCCCCGGGAGCGGAATGGTCACTTCCACCTTGTGCTCATCCCGCTGAACGGCAAGGCGCACATTGACGGCCGACTCCAGAGGGGTGTCAAAATACCGTTCCAGCCTGCTCAATTTCTTTTCGGCATATTCCCGGAGCGCAGGGGTCACCTCAAGATTGTTACCGCGAATGTTGAACTTCACAGCGATTCTCCCTTCGCGTCATTCTAGCCTGATCCTTTCACCTATTCATTTCCCTTCCCTCCGCTGAACAAAACGCTTGTTCAATATGAAACAATATTCCATTCAATTCCTTTTGATTCCGACAAAAAAAACGACCCCCCTCTTCTGGTCAAGCCCCAAAAATGTAGACACGTAAAAACACCCGGCTTATGCGGCGTGCTGACGCCTGTATTCTACAGGCGTCAGCTTGTTTAATTTCAGTTGAAGCCGCTCCTCGTTGTAAAAACGAATATACCTTTGAATTAGGATTTGAGCCTGCTCAGTATCTTGGATATGATGGTGTTGGAGAGCTTCTGTCTTTAAGTGGGAGAAGAAGCTCTCGATTGGGGCATTGTCCAAGCAATTGCCTCTTCTTGACATGCTGGATCTGAGGCCAAACTGAGCTAGCATGTGATGGTAGTCATGGGACGTGTACTGGAAACCACGGTCACT
>NZ_FOOK01000038.1 GCF_900113175.1 Planifilum fulgidum
AGGACATCATTCTCCAGTCGCAGCCTTTTGACTTCCCGTTCCAGGTCCTTGTACTCTTTCCGCCTCCCTCTGTGCTCCATTAGCCCAAAATCGCCCTGTTCCCGGTATTTCCGCATCCAGATCTTTAATCGCCCCACATCTTGAATCCCCAGCTCTTCAGCAATCTTTGCCTTGGGAATGCCCTGAAGCCTCATTTCCACTGCCTTCTTTTTCAGTTCAAAGCTATATGTCTTGAATTTCTGTCCTTTTCTTGCCACGAAAATCACCCCTTAAAGTAATTTTCACAGGGGTGTTTTCCTGTGTCTACTTTAAGGGGTGCACTTCAAAAACCGCCGGGTTTTTAATGCCTTCTGCGGAGGCCAAGTTGGCCTCCGCCTTTTTTTTTTGCCCATTGGGTGGATAACGTGTGCATTTTCCCAAGACATACATAACTTGTATCCCGTAAATTGTTTATCTTCTTCGGCGAGTGGCCGGCGGGGTCATTTCCGCCTCTTTTTCGCCATCACTTTCTCCACGATCTGGGTGAAGTTCGGCGCATTGATGATGTCATACAAGCTGTCTCCGTCCCGGGATACCGGGCGGTGCGGCAGGGGGGGATGCCGCGAATTTTTCGCCGAATTGCCGGAGCTTGCCTGTTTGCCGCCCTTCGAATCCCTTTGCCAGTTGTACAGGAAGGAAATGAGGTCGTCCAGCGTTTTCCGGTCCTGGACCATTGAGGACAAATTGTTGAGGGCTTTGATCCAGCGTTCCACTTCGCTGGTGGTCACTGACAGTTGCTGCGCCAACAGGTGCAGCTTTGCGAGCCGATCGGAGATTTTCGGGATTGAGGAGTGATCTTCGCTGCTGCCGACGGTACTCCGTGGAGATCGTTTGTTGGGTGGCAAGTTCACTACCCTCCTTTGGCATGCCGAATCGGTCTCAATATATGCAAACCCAGCCCAAAAAGTGAGGATGGGGAGTGTTCACCATGATGATGCCCTGGTATGATCCCCGACCCTGGATCGGTCGAAAGAAAAAAGTCCGCCGCATTTTTCATCTCAAGGAATCCTGCGATCCCGAGGAAGTCTGTCGGGACCTTTACCGGTTTGGCGGTCGGCCGGTCCGGGTTCTGCGCCATTTGGGGATGGTGATCGGCGAGTTTGTCCACGATGTGGAGATGATCGGCCTTTTGGAGGGGCATCCTTATGTGCAGCATTGGGAACCGGACCTCCGCGTCACCATCACCGAGCCCTATGCCGGAGAAATCTCCGACCGGTCCACCCCGAGCATTCCCTGGGGGGTTCGGCAGGTGGAAGCCAACAGGGTCTGGTCGATGACCCGGGGAAAAGCGGTGAAGGTGGCGGTGATCGACACGGGCATCGACTACGATCACCCGGCGGTGAAGGAAAATTACCGCGGGGGTGTCAACATCTTGTCCCCGCTGCTTTCCCCCTACGACTACAACGGTCACGGAACCCACGTGGCGGGAACGATTGCCGGTTGCGCCGTGGAATCGGGACTGATCGGCGTGGCTCCCCGGGCCTACATTTATGCGGTCAAAGCATTCAATCGAAAAGGAACCGCCAACCTGTCCGATCTGCTCAGCGCCATCAACTGGTGCATCGAGAACAAGATGCAAGTGGTGAACATGAGCTTCGGGATGGAGAAGATGAGCGAATCCCTGAGAAGGGCGATATACAAAGCGTACCGGAAGGGGATCGTGATGTTGGCCGCCGCGGGAAACAAAGGCATCTACGGAAAAGTCGATTTTCCCGCCCGGTATCCGGAAACCATCGCCGTCACCGCGACCGACAAAAGGGGACAAATCGCCGCCTTCAGCAATCACAGCCGGGATGTGGATGTGGCCGCTCCGGGGGAGAAGATCCCCTCGTCGTGGACCAACGGTGGGACGAGGGAAATGAGCGGGACGTCCATGGCCGTCCCTCATGTGGTCGGCACGGTGGCCCTGCTGCTGTATCTGAGGCCGGATCTTACCCCTGAGCAGATTCGCCGGATTTTGACCGCTTCTTCGGTGCCGGTGGCTGGGGCGGGAGTGGGGCGGGTGAATGCATTCCGGTCCGTCCAAATGTTGATGCACGCGCGGATATAAAAAAATGCCGCTGAATAACGGCATTTCAGATCATTCGGCGGACACGGCCCGGAGGGCGTCGACAAGCCCCTTCCCCTGTTCGTTGGGGGAAAATCCGAGATCCCGGGCGGTGGACAGCAATCTTTGCTTGACTTGATCCGGGGTCAGTTCCGGATGGGCGGACAGAATCAGGGCCGCGATCCCCGACACGATCGGTGTGGACATGGAGGTGCCGGACAGGGTGAGGTATTGGGAGCCCGTGCGGTTGTTGGGGCTCATTTTGTCCAGATAGGAACCGGGGACCCGGAGAGAGGTGATATCCACCCCCGGTGCGACCAGATCCGGTTTCTCCACTCCGTCTGCCGTCGGACCCCGGCTGGAAAAGGAGGCGATGGTGTCGTTTCCGGGGTCTGCGGTGTCGTTGTCGTCCGAGGCCCCCACGGTGATGATCCGCGGATGATTCCCGGGGCTGGATATGGTTCCCGGCTCCGGTCCGCTGTTTCCCGCGGCGGCGACGACGGTGATGCCGTGGTTCCAGGCCTCTTCGACGACCCGGCAGACGGGGTCATCCCGCCAGGAACCGCTGGGCGGGCTGCCGAGGGAGAGGGAAATGATCCGGATGTTGTACCGGTCGCGGTTGTCGATGCACCACTTGATCCCGGCAATCACATCGGACAAGTTCCCGGCTCCGGTTTTGTCCAGCACCTTGACGCCCACCAGCCGGGCCCCGGGAGCCGTTCCCCGGTATTTTCCGTCCGAAGCGTATCCGTTCCCGGCGGCGCATCCGGCGACATGGGTGCCATGTCCGTTGTCGTCGTAGGGTTCGGAGAGGCCGCCGACGAAATCCTTAAAGGCGACGATGCGGTTGTCGGGTCGGGTCAGATCGGGATGGGGGTCGATGCCGGTGTCGACCACGGCGATGGTGACCCCTTCCCCCCGGTTTTGCCCCTCCCACACCTGGGGCGCCCGGGTTGCGGGAGCCGCCGTGTCCAAAAGGGCGTACACTTTTCGATCCAGGTAAATTTTGCTCACTTCCGGACGCTCCATCAGTTCCCTGATTTGTCGCAGGGAAAGCCGGCAGGAGTACAGGCCGAGGTTGTCAAACACCCGCCTGACCGGAAATTCGAGGGCGTGATGTTCCGCGGCCGCGATCCCGGTCTTGCGGGAGGCATCCAATTGGATGAGAACCGGGACGCGGGTCAGGTTTTCCATCACACCGAGAGCGGTCCGGTGCAGAAAACAGGGAATCCATCGCAGCAGGTGAAGCCGGCGGATCAGATCGTTGCGCAGGGCGGAATCCATGCGCCGGCCATGCACGCGCAGCCAGTGATGTCTGGTCTGGTTCATTCATTCACCCACTTAAAAGGTTTTGATATGTTCATAGAATATTTCCGAGCGGTCCGAAGGGGAACGATATCCGTCCAATTCTTGAAAAATCGGGCCTTCGTCCCTTCTTTTCTGTGCTAAACTAATACCAGGGATGCGGCAAATTTTTTGAAGGAGGTGAAACGGTGCAGGCTTCGGGGATTTTTCGTCGACTGACCCTGATGTTTACCAGCGGGCTCTTGGTCATATTGCCCCTGGCCGGAACCGTTTATCTGCTTCGCTACGTATACCTGCTGGTCAACGGATGGGGTCTTGCCTTGCTTCCGGAGAACCTGCGCTTTCCCGGGCTCGGCTTGTTGGTCGTGGTGGGACTCGTTCTGCTCATCGGTTTTTTGGCCCGGATCTGGTTGACCCGGAAGGTGTTTGACTCAATCGACCGCTTGATTCACCGGCTTCCCTTCATCAAAGGCGTTTACGGGACCCTGAAGGATACCATCCACTCCCTGTTCGGCGAGAAAAAATCCTTCGACACGGTGGTCTTTGTCCCGGTGGCCGGCACCAGGCGAATCGGTTTTCTGACGGTGAAGGAACCCTGTTTCAGAACTGCGGACGGCAAGGAATACGTGGGGGTTTATCTTCCACAGAGCATGCAGTTTGCCGGGGACCTGCATTGGTTTGAGCGCAGGGAGATCGAAGTGCTGGATCTTTCCGTGGAGGAAGCGATGCGGATCATCCTGTCCGCCGGGGTCTCCAAAGGAACCCCGAAAAACGAATGACCCATCCCGGAAAACTGGGATGGGCTTCATGGATATATCGGTTATTGTTGGTTTTGTTGTTTGCGAGCTTCGGCTTGTTGGTTTTGCTGGCGAACCTGTTGCGCATCCGTCTCGGCAGCGAACTCATTTTGAAATTGTTGTTGTTGCTGCTGAGCCGACTGCCGATTTTTTTGGCGGACCTGCTGGGCATCGGTTTGGGCCGGTCCTTTGGGTTGGAAAGCCATTTTTTTATCACCTCCGATACGTATTGTGCCCAGGAAAATATGATTCACTCGTCGAGTTCCATTCTAATTTGTTCTAGGGAGGGTTTTTGAAGGAAAAATGAAGGACCGTTTCCTCTTGTCCCTTTTTTATCTTGTTCCCAAACATGCCCTGTCCAGAGCGGTGGGACGCTGGGCCCGCACTCCGATCAGCCGGTTGGCGATTCCCCTTTTTATCCGCCGGTACCGAATCAATCTGGAGGAAGCGGAAAAGCCGTGGAAGGATTATCCAAACCTGCTGGAGTTTTTCACGAGGAAACTGAAGCCGGAAGTCCGTCCCGTGGATCCTTCTCCCGACACGGGCATCAGTCCCGTCGACGGGGTGATTTCCCAACTGGGGGAGATCAACGAAGGCACCCTGATTCAGTCTAAGGGCATCACCTATCGCGTTGAGGAGCTTCTGGGAGGAGACATCGAACAGGCGGCTGCGTTCGAGGGCGGAAAATTTGTCACCATTTACCTCAGTCCGCGGGATTACCACCGGATTCACGCTCCGGCCGGCGGAGAAGTGATCCAGGTGTCATACATACCGGGGCAGCTGTTCCCGGTCAACGAGTTCGGGGTGCGGGCCATCCCCCGTCTGTTCGTGCGAAATGAGCGCCTGATCACCTATCTGCGCACCTCCCTGGGGAGGATCGCCGTGGTCAAAGTGGGGGCGACCAACGTGGGAAGCATCCGCCTCCATTTTGATCCGGAAGTGTCCACCCGTTCCGCCGGGGGAAGCCTCAAAAAGGTGTATGAACCGCCGCTTGCTTTGTCCAAGGGGCAGGAGATGGGGCGGTTTGAATTCGGCTCGACGGTGATCCTTCTGTTTGAACCGGGAAAAGTGGATTGGACCTCCGATTGGGTGCCGGGAACAGCTTTGAAAATGGGTCAGCCGATCGTCCGGGGCGTCGGATCGGCCGAACACTGAGGAGGGGTCTTATGTTCAGCCACACACACATCCCCTTTCGCCAATTTCCCCGTCTGTTTCCTGTGGTGACCGTCCTTTTTTCGGTGCAAGCGGTTTTCTTTTTGGTCATGACCTTGCTGGGCGGGACGCAGTACATACCGAATCTGATCCGCTTCGGGGCTTTGGAACCGCATCTGGTCAGCACCGGGGAGTGGTGGCGGCTGGTGGTGCCGATCTTCATCCACATCGGCCTTTTTCACTTCCTGTTCAACAGCTTCGCCCTGTATCTGTTCGGTCCCCAGCTGGAATGGCTCTTCGGCCGGATCTCCTTTTTGTTTTTGTATTTGTTCTCGGGCTTTGTCGGAAACCTTTTGACTTACTGGTTCATGACCTGGTCCGGTCAAAGCGGGGTGAGCGCCGGGGCGTCGGGATCGATCTACGGTCTGATGGGGGTTTATCTTTATCTCATCATCCGGCGCGCCATCGAGCCGGAAGTGAGCAAGGGATTGCTTGCCATGATCGGGATCAGCGTTCTCATCAGCATTCTGGATCCGCGGATCAATCTGATCGCCCATCTGGGGGGGCTGGTCACCGGATTTCTTCTCACGGGGATTCTCCTTCGGCTGAAACCGTGAAGTCGGGGGGCTTTCGGGGGTTGGCACGAAACGGGGCTGTTAAGATGAGACCGGTTGGTTATGCTAACCCGTGGTGAGGCGTTTATGGAGTTGAATGAAGGCCGGAGGCGATTGGACAGAGAAGCGTGGCTTCTCCTGCTGATCAGCGGGCTCTTCGCCGCAGCCACCGCTTTGTCCAACACCTTTGTCAATGTGTATCTGTGGAAGATCAACGGCCGGTTTGCGCTGATCGGATGGTTTAATCTGGTCAGTTACGTGGCGATGGCCGCGGCGTTTGTGGCGGCCGGACGGCTGGCCAAGCGGGTGGATCGGGTGGTGGTGGTCCGGTTGGGGGTGGCCCTACAGGCGGTCTTTTACCTGTCCGTGTTGATATTGGGGCGCGAAAGCGCCGGGCATGTGACCCTGCTGGGCGCCTTTATGGGAATCGGGGCGGGATTTTTTTGGCTGGCGTTCAACCTTTTGTATTTCGAGATCACCGAGCGGGACAACCGGGACGTTTTCAACGGCGTGAACGGCCTTCTGATCTCGGCGGCGGGGATTGTCGCCCCGATGTTGTCGGGCTGGATCATCAAGCGACTGGATCAACTGACGGGGTATCGGATCATTTTCAGCCTTTCGCTGGGAACTTTTTTGTTGGCGGTGCTCATCAGCTTTTTTTTGAAACGGCGGCGCGCCGCGGGGCGATTCCGGCTCGCGGACATTTTGAGGCTGGGGGTTCGCCGGGGAAGCCGTTGGCATTGGGTCAGCCTGGCCATGATCGCCCAGGGGGCCCGGGAAGGCGTTTTCGCTTTTCTCATCGGCCTTCTCGTCTATATCGCCGCCAAGGACGAGTGGGTGCTGGGCACCTTTTTGGCGGTCTCCTCCCTGGTCTCCCTGGTGACTTACTATTTGGCGGGCCGGTTGATGCGGCCCGGCTGGCGGGACGAGTGCATCCTGGTGGGCGCCTTGATGGCGGGGGTGGCGGGCTTGCCCATCCTCTGGGAACTGAACACCTGGACACTGTTCATCCTGGGGGTGGGGGCCGCCCTGTTCTCCCCCCTGTACCTCGTTCCCCTCACTTCGACGGCGTTTGATGTGATCGGGGAGAGCCAAAAGACCGCCCGTTTCCGGGTGGAGTTCGTGGTCTGTCGGGAATTGTTCCTAAGTGCGGGAAGAGTGCTCAGCCTCCTCCTTTTTCTCTGGTGGGTGGAGCGGGCTCCCTCTCCGGAGCAGCTTCGCTGGCTTGTACTGGCCGTCGGTTTTGCCCCGGTTTTCGCTTGGCTGGCGATCCGGCATGTGCCTCTTCCCGAAGGAAAGGGGCGGTAGATCCCTTACAATTTTTTTGCCCATTGGCTGGTGATGGGGTAATGATATTCCCAGCCGGAGAAGGCCCGAATCACGCCGATGACGGTGGTGACGGCGTAGAAGAGAAAGGCGATCACGATAAGCAGGAATCCGATCAGGATGATGAAGAGCAGTTTGCACACAAATATCACGGCGATCATGAAAAGATGAAAGACGAGGGCTTCTCTGGCATGGCTGCGCACAAAGTGGGAATCCCTGCTCAACAGAAGAATGATCAGGGGGAGAAGGACGGGAAAGAAAAGGGCGCTGGCGTGGCAGAGAGCGGCCAGCAGCTTTTCCTCACCGGAAGGGGCGAGTGCATTCATAGGGCAAGACTCCTTTCGTGAATTTCCTATATTTTATGCCGTTTTCGCCTTTGCCGGCAAAGGCGCGGACCACAAAAAAAGACCAGGGAAAACCCTGGAGGGCTTATACCAAGGATTTGGAAGCTGAAGGAAATCTCTATCCCAACCCTTGTCCGCGGCGGCAGAGCACCGCTAGATGTGGACGGGATCCCCGTTGGTTGCGACGGAAGCTGTCTCTCCTGCCGCTTTGGGCGCAGGGACAAGGGCCGCCCGCACGAGAGCCATCACCGGGTTACTCGATGTCTTCATACCCCATCCCCTTTGGTTGCGTAAGTTCCACCTGTACTTCATACATCTTTTCCACGTACTGGCGAAATTCCTGCTCGTTGGTGTGTTCGGCGCATTGGGCGAGGCGGAAGAGGGCTGCGTATTCCCGTTTTTTGTTCCGCAGTTTGCGAGCCAGTTGCAGCGCCTGCTGATAATAGGGAACGGCCTTGCTTTCATCTCCCTCGGCCCGGTGGCAATCCCCGGACACCAGATAGGCCAGGGAGAGTCTCCGCAGATCGTTGGTGCGTTCTCCCGTCTTCCGGGCTTCGCTCATGGCCTTGTGGGCTTCCTCCCATTTCTGCTGATTCATGTACAAAATCCCGAGCTTGGTGTAGACGGTCGTGAGGCCGTTGGGGTAGAGCATGTTTTCACTGACGGAGAGGGCGGTTTTCAGGGCGATTTCCGCCTTGTTCCACTTTTTCATATTGAGATAGACGCTGCCCAAGGCCGTCCACAGGTGGAACAGACGGCTGGTCTGTCTGTTGATCCGGCCGATTTCGATGCCTTCCTCCGCGTATTTGATGGCATCCTCATACATCCCGGAGCGCCGCAGCAGGACGGACCGGAGCTCGTACAGATTGAGCACCGTTTCAATGCTGGGAATTTCGGGAATGGTATCCCAAAGGTCCTCGACAACCCGGAGCGCTTCCGGCACCCGGTCCAGGTGCTCCAGGTAGAGGGCTTTGTTTCCCAGAAGGACCGATTTGAAATAGCGGCGTTCCCCGTCCTCCACGAAGGTCTCAAGCCCTTTTTCCACCAGTTCGAGGGCTTTTTCCACGTTGTTGTTGAAGTAACTGATGATGCTCAGCTCGTTGTAGCTGCCTGCGGCGATGTTGCTGCTTTTGACCTGGGGGTTTTGGTTGGCGATGCGGATGGCGTTCAGCAGTTCCCGTTCCGCCCTCCGCCATTTGCGCTTTTTCACCTGGCTTTTCCCCTTGAGCAGACTGATGAAGGCGGCGAAGGGGTGGTCATCCGGGACGGAAAACGATTTCAGTTCGTCGATGGCCTGGTCCACGTTGCCGCAATCGATCATCGATTCGATGGAGACCAGCCGGAGCTTCATCGTCTCCATCTCTTCCTGTTTATCGGTGATCAATTCGGGAAGCCGCTCCGGGTCCAGATCCAATTTGTTCAGCAGGTAGCGGATTTTGTCCACGTGGACGTGGGGAATCCCCCGTTCGATGTTGCTGATGGTGGCCGGGGAAATGTTTTCGTCGGCCAGATCTTCAAGCCGCAGACCGCGTTCCTTGCGAATTTTTCGAATCAATTCGCCTGTCTGCGCCAAATCCAAGGTATTCATCATGATTCCCACTCCTTTGGGAGTATTTTCCATAATCAACCCCATTAAAGGATCTTAATAGGGATCTTTCCCAAATTCATCATACTATATTTTTATGTTGAAGAAAAACGGAAGGTTTTTCTAATATGCATTAAACTTATCAAAAGGGAAAAGGATGGAAAAAGACGTGCGTTACTTTGCTTACGGCTCCTGCATGGATGAGGAGAGCTTTCGTTCTACCGTCGGAGAGAAAAATTATGAAGTGCTGGGAAGGGCCATCCTGCCCGGATACCGTCTGGCCTTCACCCTGTGGAGCGACAAATGGCAGGGGGGTGTGGCCGACGTGATCCCTTCGCCGCGGGACCAGGTGGAGGGCGTTTTGTACAAACTGCATCCCTCGGCGCTGGCTGCCCTGGATCGGCGGGAGGGGGTTTTTCTCGGCCGATATCGCCGGATGGAGGTGGACGTGGTATGGAAGGGTGAGCGGATCCGGGCGATGACATACAGCGTCGTCCGCAAGGCGCCCGGGGAGATCGCCCCCAGCCCGTCGTACCGCCGGGCCATTTTAAACGGAGCGGACCGTTTTCTCGGTCCCGCCTATCGCGAGAAATTGCTCCGCCTGTGGCGGGAGCGGTTTGGAATTCCCCCCGGTTGATGCAGGCGGTTTATTTGAAGGACGGGCTTTCCCAGGAAAAGGTTGCACGAGGTTCTTAAAAATTTTCCCGTCCCGTTGGAGACGGGGAAGCCTCCTTCCTCCCTTGTCCCTGGACTGCTGCATCATTACAATATTTTTTGGATGAGTCAACCGGATTTCCTGATGAAACCCGGTTTTTGATTTTTCTGATGTGGGGGGATCCAGTTGCTGGATGTGGATCACGTATCCAAAAGGTACGCCAACCGGCGTGGAGTGGAGAATATCCATTTTTCCATGGCCCGGGGCGAGATCGTGGGTTTTCTCGGCCCCAATGGCGCCGGCAAGACGACGACGATGCGCATGATCACCGGGTATCTGATGCCGACCGAAGGGGAAGTGCGCGTCGACGGCATTTCCATGTCCGAACATTCGGGAAAGGCCAAGCGAAAGATCGGGTATCTCCCGGAAACGCCGCCCCTCTACCCGGACATGACGGTGCTCGGTTATCTCCAATTGATCGCCGACCTCCGCGAAATTCCCGTACGGGAGCAAAAGCGCCGGATCGGTGAAACGATGGAACGGGTGGGGATTCAGGAAAAGGCCAACCAACTGATCCGCGGCCTGTCCAAGGGATACAGGCAGCGGGTGGGATTGGCCCAGGCGATTCTTCATGAGCCGGATCTTTTGGTCCTGGACGAGCCCACTTCGGGATTGGATCCCAACCAGATCCGCGAGATCCGGGGATTGATCCGGGAACTCGGCGAGAAACACACGGTCCTGCTGAGCACTCACATCCTTCCGGAAGTGGAGATGATCTGCAACCGTGTCCTGATCATCCATCAGGGGCGCCTCATCGAGGACGACACGCCGGAAAACCTGTCGCGCCGGATGAATGAAGGCGTCACTCTGGCGGTGAAGGTCAAGGGGCCCCGGGATCAGGTGGAGGCCCGAATCCGGGCGATCGATCGGGTGGACCGGGTGGAAACGGCGGGAGAGGCCGACGGAACCGTCGAGTTTCGGGTGAAGGCGAAAGGGGACGCGGACATTCGCGAAGCGCTCTTTTTCGCCATGGCCGAGGCCCGGTGGCCCATATTGGAGATGCGGAGTCAAAATCTCTCCCTGGAAGAGGTCTTCCGCAAGCTGACGACCACCGAGCGGGGGGATGCGTGATGCGCAAGGTTCTGGCCCTCTACAAAAAGGAAATGGGACAGTATTTGGTGACGCCCACCTCCTATGTCGCCTTTGCCTTCTTCTTTGTCGTGATGGGCTACCTGTTTTCCACTGCCTTCCTCGGAACGCAGGTGGTGCGGGAGGAGTACGTGTATCAGTCGGCCTCCTTTCTTTTCCTGTTCATCACGCCGCTGCTTTCGATGCGCCTGGTATCCGAGGAACTGCGGCACGGGACGGACGAGTTGTTGTTCACTTCCCCCTTGACGGTGTTTCACATCGTGATCGGAAAATATCTGGCTGCCGTGACCGTGGTGCTGTTGATTCTCGCCATCAGCCTGATCTATCCGTGGATTCTCTCCCGGTACGGGGATCTGGATTGGGGACTTTTGGCCGCCGCATATTTGGGCCTGTTTCTGCTCGCGTCGTCGATGATGGCCGTCGGCCTGTTCGCCTCCAGCCTGAGCGCACATCAAATGGTTTCCGGAATCGTCGCCTTCGCTCTGCTGCTGGGGCTCTGGATTCTGGAAGCGGCCGGCGACGCCTTCTACGGGGTGTCCCGGGAGGTGCTCACTTCCTTTTCCATGCTTCACCACCTGGAGGATTTTGAAAAGGGAATCGTCGATGTTTCCCATGTTCTCTATTATCTCGCACTGATCCTGCTGTTTTTGGGATTGGCCGTCCAGTCCCTGGAAAAGCGCCGCTGGCGATAGACGGGGGGATGAGACCGTGTCTGGAGCGGAGGTGGTTGAATGAACAAGGGATGGAAGGTGGTCAATTCGGGAATATTCATCGCCGCCCTGATCGGCATTTTTGTCCTGATCGTTCTCATTTCCGGAAAGGCTCCCTGGCGATGGGATTGGACGCAGACGGGAGTCAACCGCCTGTCGGACCAGACGAAGGAGACCCTGAAGGGGCTGAAGGAGACGGTTCGGGTTTATGCCTTCACGGACGGAAGCGATACCGGCAGGCAGGTGGAACAACTCCTGAGAGCCTACCAGAAGGAGACGGACAAGTTGGACGTGCGGCTGGTCGATCCCGTCAAGGAGCCCTCCCTGGCCGAGAAATACCAGGTGCAGGAGTACAATACCGTCGTCTTTGTCAAGGGAGAAAAGGAGGAGGTCGTTTCCCCCTGGGATCTGGTGGTGCCGGGGGCGACACAGGCCTCCTACGGCTTCCGGGGAGAAGAGCAGTTCACCCAGGCCATCCGCAACCTGACCGCCTCCCGAAAGCCCGTCATCTACTTGTTGCAGGGGCATGGGGAAGTATCCGGATCGGAGGCGGCCGCCCTGCGCTCCTATCTGACCGGAGAGGGCAACCAGGTGAAGGAGCTGAACCTGATTCGGGAAACCCGTGTCCCGAAGGATGCGGACGTTCTGGTGATCGCCGGGCCCACCTCTGATCTGACGGACCAGGAGACCAAAATGATCAACCAGTACCTGGACGGCGGCGGGAAGGTGCTGGTCGCCCTCTCACCCGAAAAGGGGATGACGAAATGGAAAAACCTGTCCTCTCTCCTGAAGGAGCTGGGGATCCGGGCCGCCGGCGATCTGGTCGTCGATCCGGAGCGGGCCTATTTCGGCGATCCCCTGACGCCGGTGCCCCAGTATGCGGGTCACGACATCACTTCGGAGCTGATGGAGAGAGACATGGTGACGGTGCTTCCCCGGGCGACCAGCCTGATGCCGGTCAAGGGGTCGGAGGAGAACCTGGAGAAGCTGCTGGAGACGTCCCGGGAGGCCTTCGGCGAAACGTCCTGGGCGGCGAAGGACGCCAAGGTGGAAAGGGGAGAAGAGGACCGGGCGGGTCCGCTGACTCTTGCCTACGCGGTGACGGCGAAGGAGGGCGAGGGGAAGGAGGAGGACGCCTCAGCGCCCCGGGCGGTGGTGATCGGAAGCTCGGCCATGTTTGCGGGCAATGCCTTCTCCCTGCAGGGAAACCGCGATTTCATCCTGAACGCCGTCGGATGGCTGCAGGGGGATGAGGCCAAGGTGACCATCCGACCCGTGGAGCGCCCCCTGCGCCAGACATATGTGCCGGCCGGTGAAGCCCTCACGATATTCCTGGGAACCGTCGTGCTTTTGCCGGTCATCTTCCTGGTCACCGGGGGAGTGATCTGGTGGAGGAGGAGAAGGGCATGAAGCGCTGGCTTCCCACGGGAATTGCCGTCCTCGTGTTGGCGGGGTTGTGGCTGATTTATTCCGGACCGGGCGGACCCGATGCGGAAAAGGATCAGGAGGAGCCGTTGTTTCCCGGCGTCCGCGCTCAGGACGTGAGCCAACTTGTCCTGCGGGAGAAGGGGAAAGTCTCCCTTGAGCTCAAGAAGACCGGGGATGGCTGGGAATTTGTCCGGCCCCGTCCCCTTCCCGTGGACCGGGAGGCGGTCGATGCCTGGGTTTCGTCCTTTGTCGATCTGAAAAACGCGGAACCGGTGGAGAAAGAGCGTCCGGACGATGTGGCCCCCTTCGGCCTGAAGGACCCGGAGCTGAGTTTGACCGCTGTCCTGAAGGACGGGAAAACGCTTCGCCTGGATGTGGGGAGCCAAATCCCGGTGGAGGGAGGCAACTATGTGACCACCGGGGACCAGGCCCCCGTGCTGAAGCTGGATGCGATGCAGGCGGAGGGATTGCGCAAGCGCGCCCTCGATCTGATGGAAAAACGGCCCGTTCCCCTGGATTCTGAAAAGGTGACGGCAGTCCGGGCCGAATGGAAAGGGGAGAAACTGTCGGCCGAAAAAAAGGGGGATCAGTGGAAGCTGACGGCGGGGAAAAACCGCTTTGATCCGGAGCGGATCGCGGGCTGGCTGGATCATCTCACCTACCTCCAGACCGAAGAACTGGCGGTGGAAGGAAAGTCTTTGGCGAAAAAGGAGCCGGTGTTGTCCCTCACCGTCAAATGGAAGGGGAAGGAACGCACCTATGTCGGAATCCGGCACAAGGATCGGATCTGGATCATGGAGCGGGGGGGAAAGTGGGCCTGGTCCTTCGAGGAGAAGCGGATCGGGGAATGGATGCGGCAGGTGGAAAAGGAGCCGAAGGAGGAGTAGCCATATTAAAGATGAGAGAAACGTTGCCCGGCGCCTGATTCATGGCGGACCGGGCATTTCTCTTTATCGCGGGCCAATCCATGCCCCCTTGGGGATGGGCGGTGTTGGCGCATCGGGGAACGCCTCATTACAGATGGGGATGCTGGCCGATCATCTTGGGAACCGACATCAGCATCTGGGTTCCAACCTGGTGGCGTTGAAAAAGTCTGCGGGCAATGCTTTGACATTTGATTTGCCACGGCTTTTGACGCGCATTTCGATGGCTATCTTCCCCCAAGGGGGCGAAATCCCCCATGCGATCTCTACCGGAATCCACGTTTGTTATTGGGCACTGCCATGTGGCGATCGTTTCGCTGACGGCTGTATGGGATGCGGGCAACCAGGCGACCATTCCCGCAAGAGGTTTCCCTCCGAGGATTTGTCCTTCCCCCGCCTGAGGCATCCGGTCGAGGGCGGGCATCTCCCGTAGCCGACCCTTCCTCGTCTTGCCGTAAAACCAGCGCATTGTACAGGTCTTTTGCGCATCGGATGAGAACAAGTTGATTCTAGATTCGCAGGCTTCGTCCATGTACCTCGCCGCGCCGCCGAAGTCGATTCCATCGATCTATTTCTCGGCTTGGGATGCCCAAAACATGGACATGAAACATGCCGCCATTTTGATCCCCTTTTTCGGGGCCATCTCGGTCAACCGGGGCAGGGTGGACATATTTTCACTGATATCGGATCGGGCCAATCCTTCGGCAAACAAAGTCGGTGCTCCGTCTATTGACCCTCGAGATCGCAAAATACAGCTTGGGGCGGACAACCGATCATGCGTGAAGGGGCCGCCTTTTTTCCCGGCGCCCGGTTTCTGTCGTTTTTTTGGCTAACACCGGGCATGCTTGCTTTTTGTCAACCGTTCCGCTAATATACCTATAGGGGTATGTTGGAAAGGGGGTTTGATCATGGCCGTGGTAAACGTGACCGATCAGGATTTTGATCAGACGATCCGGCAGCCAAAACCGGTGCTGGTCGATTTCTGGGCTCCCTGGTGCGGGCCCTGCCGGATGCTTGCCCCCGTGCTGGAGGAGTTGGCGGAGGAGATGGGCGACGGCGTCACCATCGCCAAGTTGAATGTGGATGAGAATCCCCACACCGCAAGCCGGCACGGGGTCATGACGATCCCCACCCTGAAACTGTTCCGGGGAGGCCTGGAGCTGGGCACGATGGTCGGCTATCAGCCGAAGGATCGCCTGAAATCGTGGATCGAATCCTACACCTGACGCGACCGAAGCGGCGGCATTTCCGCCGCTTTTCCGCTTCAGGAAAAGGAAAAGCGGTTTCCGCCGAATCTTCGGTCCCTAGCCAAACGAGAAACCCGTCCTCTTCCTTCGCGGAGGGATTCTGAGGAAACGATTTTCGGACTGCGGTCGATCTGACCGAAGAAGGAACACCGGTCCATTGCCTTTGATCGTCCGGGGCATGGCTACAGTGAACGGCCGAAAAGCGAAAGGATGACACCCCGGGTTCAGTCCCGCCTGATAGGCGGCGCTCTCCGGCGGTTGGCGTCCGAAAACCGGTGGTCATTCTTGGAGCGGAGCGATGGGTGTATGCCCTCGACTCAGTTTCCGGAGCTGTGCCGGCGCCGTGTACAAAGAAGGTGATCCGGCGGAAAAGGGGGATTGGATCTCCAAGCGGGTCGCCATCCCGGTGATCGGAGATCTGCTTCTGCATGCGATGCTCCGAAGTCCCTTGGGAGCGGCCCTGGCGAAGCTCACCTTGAGGCACACCTTCGCCCCTGAGGCTCACACCGGATCCATTCATGGCAAATCGGGAAGATGTGCCGGCCTTTGCGCCTGCCGCCGAGGAGGCGAAGGAAGCGGTACAAAGAAATTCAAAGTCCGCTGGTCATCCCGGTGGGAAGAGAACGATCCCTCCGGAACAAAGGAACAGGCTTTCCGGCTGAAAAGGAGATGTTTCCCATGCGAAACTGGAGGTGGTCCCCGGCGCAAGGCACATGGTTTCGCAGAACCACGAATGGATGATGAAAGCCCTTGAGGCCCTGACGAGATCATGGATTGAAAAAATGCGGTGCGGGCAAGGCAATTCCCCGTTCATGAAGCTAGGATGCAAAAAGGAAGGGGCGCGCCGTCCCGACCTGTCGGGGTGGCGCGCCCCCGCGCTTATGCTCCTTCTTTCATTTCGAGATGGTGAAGGTTTTCTTGAGGTTGCCGACTCTGAGCTGGTACGTGCCGGGTTCCACGACCCGCTTTTCCGTTCCCAGAATGTCACCGGGGATGACGGACAGGCGGGAAACGGGGATGTCGAGGGTCACCCGCTTGCTTTCCCCGGGCTTGAGGGAAATGCGCTGAAAGGCGACCAGCCGCTCGACCGGGCTCAATACCGACTGGTATTGACGGTCCGCGTACACTTGGACGATCTCGTCCCCCGCCTGGTCCCCCGTGTTGGTCACGGTGACCGAAACCCGAAGCGTGTCCTTCGGTTTGGCCGACTTCGGCACCTGGAAGTTTTCATAGCGGAAGCTGGTGTAGCTCAGCCCGTAACCGAAGGGGAACAGGGGGTCGTAGGAAGCGCCGGGCTGCCGGTTGTAGAAGGTGGGCAGCTGGCCGATCCGCTTCGGCCACGTGGATGCCAGTTTGCCGCTGGGACTGACATCACCGAAGAGGATGTCCGCCAATGCGCTTCCCCCCTCGGTGCCGGGCAGATAGGCCATCAGGAAGGCGGGAACCGATTCGATGGTCTCTGTCATCACAAGCGGCCGGCCCGCCACGAGGACCACCACCACATCTTTCCCGGTGTCTTTGAGGGCCCGGATCAGCTTGGCCTGGGACGGGGGAAGAGCGGCCGTGGTGGTGTCCCCTTCTCCCTCCGCATACGGAGTTTCCCCGACCGCCGCAATGACGACATCCGCCTTCTTGGCGGCGTTCACCGCTTTTCGGATCGCCTTGTCCACGGCTTCGGGATCATCATCTTGATCTTCCGGCGGCACTCCCGGTTCATAGAGAACCCGGGTGTTTTTCGAACCCTTTCCTTTGATTCCTTCCAGGAGAGTGACCGCAGGCGGCATTTCGTCCGGGTTTTCCACCCCCTGCCAGCCGATGGTCCAACCTCCCATCTGATTGGCCGGGTTGTCGGCGCTGGGGCCCGTGACCAATACGGTGGAAAGATCCTTTTTCAGGGGAAGCAGGTTCTTCTCGTTTTTCAGAAGCGTGATGGACTGGGTGGCGGCGCGGCGGGCCAAATCCCTGTCCGCCCGGTCCACGATGATTTCCTTCGCTTTTTTCTCGTCCACGTAGGGGTTTTCAAACAATCCCAGCCGGAATTTCAGGGCCAGGATTCGGCTCACCGCCTCGTCGATCCGCTTCTCGGAAACCTTTTTCTCCCTCACCAGTTCGATCAGGTTCTTGGTGAATCCTTCGGCGTCCAAGGGGACCATCGACATGTCGACGCCGGCGTTGATGCTGATGCGGATCGCCTCTTTGTAAGAGGGGGCGATTTTGTGCACGGTGTGCAGCTTGATGATGTCTTCCCAATCGGATACCACGACACCCTGGAAGCCCAGCTCCTTCCGCAGGACATCCCGCAGCAGGTACGGTGAGGCGTGGACGGGGATGCCGTTGACCGATCCGCTGTTGACCATGATGGTCTCCGCGCCGTCTTGGACGGCCCGTTCAAAGGAGGGGAGGAAGATCTCCCGCAGGGTCCGGAGGGAAAGCTCCGCCGGCGCCCGGTCCTGTCCGTTCAGAGGATGGGAGTACCCGACATAATGTTTGGCGGTGGCCGCCACCCGGTCCGGCGAGGAGAGCTTGTCCCCCTCCAGTCCGGTGACGGCGGCGCCGACCATTTCGGAGGCGAGGAGGGGATCTTCGCCGAAGGTTTCATAGTAACGGCCCCACCGCAAATCCCGGGCGATATCGGCTCCCGGGGCGAAGTTCCAGTGGATGCCGGTGGCGCGCACTTCCTTCGCCGTTCGCTCGTAGACTTCCCGGACGAGGGAGGGATTCCAGCTGTTGGCCAGTCCGATGTTGTGGGGGTAGATCGTGGCGCCCAGGACGTTGTTGTGGCCGTGGACGGCATCCACCCCGTAGATGATGGGGATCTTGAGCCGGGAATGCTGGAGGGCGTATCGCTGCAGGGCGTTGGTCATCTTTGCCCACTCTTCGGGGTTGTTGGGCACCGGAGCGGCGCCGCCCCCGCTGAGGATGGAACCGACGTGATTGTCGACAAACACCTTTTTCATCCATTCCTCATTCAGCGGGCCCCGGTCCCATTCGTCCTCGCCCATCAACCGCGTCACGTTGATCTGCGTCATCTGGCCCACTTTTTCCTCCAGGGTCATGCGCTTCAGCAGGTCCTTGACCCGTTTTTCCACGGGCAGCGACGGGTCCAGGTACGGCGGCTTGGAAGGGGGTTTTTCCGCGGTGGCGATGGCGAAATGGGTGCCCGTCAGGGCGACGGAAAGGGCGGTGACCAACATCAGCAGCGAAAATTTGCGCCTGTTCACGCAGATCACCTCTGAAGCGGTAATTCATTCGAAGACAATATTCTCCGAATAGTGTACCAAATCCTGCAATTTTTACCGTTTTTGGCGACACCCTGCTGTCATAATCCCTCGAAACGCGGTCGACTTTGTCAGATATTCCTTCACCTCGGACACCGACGATGTGAAGAGGATCCCCTTCATACTTCCACTATATACTAAGGGAGGAAAAGGATATTGTGATACTTTACACAAATACTTTGACAATTTCATGTCATTCGCCGCGAAAAGGAACCGGACTATTGCTGCCATGAGAAGCCTTGGAGAATTTGATGTTGGTGAAGGGGGACGTAAAGTGCCTTGGCCATTGCAACATAACGAGGCGGTTCCCCCTTCGGCAGCTCCCCCTTCGGTCAATGATGCGGCTCTTAGAGGTTTTTTTAAATCGAATTGAATTCGAAGCTAAAGAGTTTATGGATACAAATTACAAAATAGAACTCATGAAGCAAACATTTGAGTATTACGCCCTAAAGCAAAATATAGAATATACAGGCGCAAAGGTAACGGTGTCTACAGTCCATGGGGCCAAGGGATTGGAGTGGGATTTTGTCTTTCTTCCCGATATGGAGAAATCGTTATTTCCAAACTACAATTCTTTGTGTGGTGAGTGTTTATTTCGATCCGATTGCAAACTGAAGATCAATGATGGAAATGAAGAGAAATTTATAAATGAACTGAGCGTTTTTTACGTTGCCGTCACACGCGCAAGGAAAGAAGTAATATTCTCAGCAAGCAAGACACAGCTTGATCGATATTGGAATGTTAAAACTACTAATGTAAGTTGTTTACTGCGTATGCCAGGTATTCACTTAAAACGCTTTGATTCAAAACAGTTTTGTGTTGAGAATCTAGCTCATACTTGGGTAAGTCTTTAGGGTCGGTGCAGTTGTGGTAATTACACCGACCCGTATGATCACGTGAACATATTCTCTGATTTTGATGAGGCTATCTCCTGCTTGATCAACTGAAATGTAAAATCTGAGTAACCGGGAAAAACGACCCAATGGCGGACGTTAAAGAGAGCTTACTTGGAGTACTAACGGATGGAGTACAAGTAAATGATGTAATCCGTCCCAACTCCTTGGTAACCCGCTTGCCGCAACATCGCCGTCAGGTTTCCCCGGTGATAGGTTCCGTGGTTGACCACGTGGCGCACCAGATCCGAAAGATTAACGCTCGTTTCACCGTAATGAGGATGTTTGAGCGGAATGGGCCCGTCTTGCTGCTCCCGGAGGAACGACCGGTACTGCTCGGACAATCGGGCAAACCGCTCCTCCATTTCTTCCAGGCTGATCCCCTTCATCTCATCAGTCAACCGGTTTCCCAACACCCTGGACTCCTCGAAGCTTTTTCCCGACATCCCGGCAAACCACATGTGGTCGACAATGTATATGTGAGCGAACACCTGAGAGATGGACGGGAACACGCTGGTCATCTCCCGGTGCCACAGCTCCCCGGGCAGTTTCTTCAGGTGATCGAACCATCGCTGGTTCGCCCACACATGGTAGTCGTAGAGGTAAAGTGACGGATTTTCCATTTTGCAGCCCCCCTGAACGGAAGATCAAATATTTCCGTAAATTTTACCCTTTTTTAGATATCAAGGGATATTTGCGTCCCATTTTTCTCGTCGACCATTTATTGACGCTCTGATAGATTGGAAAGCGAAGAGAGGTCCGGACGGAGGAAGGCCCTGAAAGGGCGGATTGGAAAGGCGGCAACGGCCCTTTTCGGAATGGAAAGAGGGGGAGGCGATGGGATGAGCCGTTTGGCCCTGTTGGGGGGAAAGCCCCTGAGGGAGAAACCGTTTCCGCGGTGGCCGGTGTTTGGAGAGGAAGAGGAACGGGCGCTGATCGAGGTGCTCCGATCGGGCAAATGGGGCGCGTTGGACGGGGAACGGGTGAAAAGGTTTCAGGAGCGGTTCGCCGCTTTCCAGGAAGCGAAGTTCGGCGTCTGCGTGGTCAACGGGACCGTCGCCCTGGAGGTGGCGCTCCGGGCGGCGGGGGTGGAACCGGGCGATGAAGTGATCGTGCCCGCTTACACTTTTATCGCCACCGCCACGGCCTGCCTGGCGGTGGGGGCCCGCCCGGTGTTTGCCGATGTGGACCCGGAAACCCTGCAGATCGATCCCCGGGATGCGTCGAAAAAGGTGACGGAAAGGACCCGGGCGATCATTCCCGTTCACCTGGGCGGTCATCCCGCCGATATGGACGCCGTGGGCGATTTGGCCCGCAGGTACAACCTGATGGTGATCGAGGATGCGGCCCAGGCCCACGGGGCGGCCTGGCGGCAGCGGCGGGTGGGGGCGATCGGCCATCTGGGCGCCTTCAGCTTCCAGTCCAGCAAGAACATGACCGCCGGCGAAGGGGGAATCGTGCTGACGAACGACGAGCGGTTGGCGGATGCGGCCTGGTCCATCCACAACGTCGGCCGGGTGCAAAAGGGCAAGTGGTATCAGCACGAACGGATCGGCTGGAATCTGCGGATGACCGAATTTCAGGCCGCGGTGCTGCTTTGCCAGCTGGAGCGGATGGAGGAGATGATCCGCCTCCGGGAACAAAATGCGGCCGCCCTGAGCCGGTTGTTTGCGGAACTTCCCGGGGTCCGCCCCGTCGGGAGTGATCCGCGGGCGACGACCCACGCATGGCATTTGTACCTGTTTCGCTATGACCGTCAAGCCTTTTCCGGCCTTTCCAAAGAAGGCTTTGTCCGGGCCCTTCAGGCGGAGGGCATTCCGGTGTCCCCGGGCTATGTGCCTCTGAATCGCAACCGGGCGATCCGAAGGGAGCTGGCCAAACGGTTCGGCGCCGGGGAGGAGGCGATCCCGCCGTGTCCGGAGGCCGAACGGGCCGGCGACGAGGAGGTGCTCTGGTTTCCCCAGCGCGTTCTTCTCGGGTCGCATCGGGATCTGGCCGATGTGGCGGAGGCGATCGATAAAGTGCGGCGTCACGCCGCGGAGTTGGTTGGGGCTTAAAGCCATATAGCCCCGTCCTCCGCCGAGGTTTTGCGCAAACCGGCCCTGTCGGGGCCGGTCTTTTTTGATTGATACAATTTTGCCGCATTGAAACCGGAAGAATCGCATTGAAACCGGAAGAAAGATGTATATGACAGGCGGTTTTTCGGTTATGTATCCCCGCTGATCATCCCCGGGCCGGTTCCCCATTTCTTCACCGGAGCGGCGGCCGGAGTGTTCGGCAACGCCACCGGCGGACGCCGCGGCGCCGTTTTGGGGGCCTTTGTCAACGGGCTGCTCATCAGCTTCTTGTCCGCCCTGCTCCTGCCGGTGTTGGGGGACATCGTCTTTGAGAACACCACGTTCGGAGACGCGGATTTCAGCGTCGTGGGCATCAACATCGGGTATCTCGCCCAGCGGCTTAAGTGAAAGGTCTTCCGGCCCCTGCCCGATCCCGGCTTGCGCAGATGCGCTTTCGGGTTTCCTTCAAAGTGAAACCGGCTTCTCCCCAAAGAAGCCGGTCTTTTTCTTTTCCGCTTAAGGCCGGCTACGGGCCTTTTTTTCGCGATCTCACATTTGCAACCAGTTTCATCATTCCTCCCCCGATCAGCAGGAGGGCGAGCAATGCGTCCAACCATGGAAGGTGAATCATCGTCCAGCCGAAAGGGTCCCAATACAAAAGGATGCCGAGCGTCACGAGCAACAGCGGTCCGATCCACCATCTCCACTTTAAATATAACCGCAACCCTTTCCAACCCGGCCCCTCCATTTGCGCACCCCGCTCCGTTTCGTGAAGATCGTCGGGATTACCTTAATTATCTTAAACAATTCCTCATTTGCCAATGTTTTTTACACTTTGACCCGTCAGGACGTTGTGGATGTGGCTCCATACGCTCTTGGTGGGTTCGTCTTTGGACACAGATTTGCGGTAAATCCAGGCGAAAAAGCAAAACAGCGCATATCCAATTGCCACACCTGAAAGGTTCAACAAAACATCGTTGATGTCAACGGTTCTGTAAGGAAATTGGTACAGCAAGGATATGACCAACTGTACAAGCTCAATCGTGAGCGCAAAAAATAATCCTCTCCGCAAAATGGATTGATAATTGCTTTTAACGAGAAACGGCAATCCGAATCCAAATGGTATCCCAAGAACAATATTTCCAACTACCTGGATCGACAGCAAATAGTCAATCGACATTCCCCGGAGAGGAATGAGATTTATACTGGACATCAGATTTGCATCACTCCTAAGGAGTTCAAGCAAGTCCGGATCAAACCAAAGAGGCAAGACAGTGTATCCCACTGCATAAATCAGGTATATGTAGAAGACGGCAAAGCATATCAAGTAACCGCTTGTTCGCCCTTTCTTTTTCTTCAAATAGATAAGAAGTGGAACAAGGATGATCATAGCAAGCGGGATGATGCTTTCGATATCGATTCTCACAAAAAACCATCCCTTAAACGGCCTGGCAGAGGTTCAACCTTTGCCAGGCCATAAATATTGTGTTTTTGACGGGTGGTTAATGTGCCTTGACGTCCCGCCGTCATTGTTTGATTTTCATGCTTCGATATAATTAACGCCTGTTGGCACGCGATCACATGCTTTGGAAAAAGTTACATTCAACGAAGTTCTTGTTTTGCAGACAATATGCAGATGGTGTCATCGATGATTTCGTCTTTATTAGCTGTTACGGAGGATGGACCGGCCGCTCCTGCAGCTTTTTTATAAACGCGGAGACCCCCTGAATTCGTAAGGGAACCTGCACGAAGTCCGCAAGTTGCCCCGTTTTTCTTTCCGTTGACATAATAATGGTCCATCGTGAAGGAATAACCTGAATGGTTGGCAAGAGAGATGGCCATTGCCCTTTGCACATATTTTACCAGACGACCGCGGTGTGAAGGAACCCGTCAAGTGCGAAGCCTAGGGAACCGAAGGGAGAGGCGCGCTTCAGGAGGGCGGCCGGCAAAAAGTGCGGCATGGCCGAAGGACGATCCCCGCCTTCCACCGGAGGCGGGACCCGCCTCCCTCTTTTCCGGATGTCCCGGTTGGCGGAACATGGCGCATTTCCGATGATCTCTTCGATTGTCCGGGGAAAATTTCCGGAATGGGATTGCATTTTTTACGGATTCGACAATAATAGACATTATTTTCACAAGAATTCGTTTATTATAAAAATAGTGGGGTGTGGCTCCGCCGGGGGCGGAACGCCACCCAACACTTCGGAGGGCAGTGCCGGAAGAAACCTGGAATCGATGGGAGGGCGGAAATGTGAAGCGTTTGCCTCGCGCGCTCCTGGTCCTGACGCTTGCGCTGTTGACGGCTTTTTGGACGGCTGTGCCCGCATGGACGGCGGAGGCCAAGGCGGGGGATCTCCTTGACCGAACCCTCCGCCATTATGTGGAGGAGCTGAAGAAGAATCCCTCCGCCCGGGGGATGGTGGTCGGCTATGAGGCGGTTTCGCTGGATCGGGGGGAATCCCTTGCGTCCCTGCGCGCCGAAAAGACCTTTGTCCCCGGGCGCGTCCTGCAACTGTTGACGGGGGCGGCGGTCCTCGACGGCTTGCCGGAAGGGATGCGCATCCCCACGGAAGTGTATGTGGACGGACAGCTGTCGGGCGGAACCCTGAAGGGGGACATCATCCTGAAAGGGTACGGCGATCCGTCCCTCAGCGCGGATCGGCTGGAGGATCTGGCCGAAGCGCTGCGGAAAAAGGGGATCCGTCAAGTGCGGGGCGATTTGATCGTGGACGATTCGTTTTTTGACGGGGAGCGGCTCGGGACGGGGTGGATGTGGGACGACGAACCCTTTCCCGCGAGCGCCCAGATCGGCGCCTTGTCCGTCGAAGGAAACACCGTCTCGGTGAAGGTGACGCCCGGGCGGCCGGGAAAGCCCCCCCACATCCAGGTCTCTCCGGCTCCGGACTACGTTCGCGTGATCAACCGGGCGAAGACGGTGCCCGGCGGCGGACAAGCCTTGACCATCGACCGGACGCGGGCGAAAAATGAATTGGTCATCACGGGAACGATCGGCAAGGATCACCCGGGGATGAAGGTGCGGCGGACGGTGGAGGATCCGGCCCGCTTTGCGGGGGCCGTGTTCCGGGAGCTGCTGCGCCGGGAGGGAGTGAAGATGCACCCGGGATCGCGGATCGTCGCCGGAGAGAAGGGGCCGGAGGCGAAGCGGGTCGGCAGGGTGGTTTCGCCGGAGCTGGACCGGCTTTTGGAACACATGGTGCGGGAGGGAGATTCCTTCTACGCGGAGATGTTGCTGAAACAGCTGGGGGCGAACGCGGCCGGGGAGGGCAGCTTCGAGGCGGGCCTTGAGGCGGTGGAGGATTTCGCCCGCCGAATCGGGATGGATACGGGGTTCGCCCAGGTGGACGGATCGGGCCTGTCCCGGATGAATGTGATTGCCCCGGCTCATCTGGTTCAGCTTCTTGCGGCCATGGAGAAGCACCCGGAAAGGGAGCGCTTCGATGAGCTGCTTTCCGCATCGGGAACCTGCAAGCCCCTCGCGGGCCGGATCAAGGAAAAAACCCTGCGGGTGATCTGCGGGGAGGCGGACGGCTCCGCCGGGATGGCCGGCATCGTGACCGGGCGAGGGGGCGACCGGATCGCCTTTGCGGTTTTGGCGAACGGGGTAAGTGACCCAAGCGCCGCCCGGGCGCTGTTGGGCCGGATCGGTGCGGCCCTCGCCGCTTACCCGGAGCTGCCGGATCCGGGGGACCTGCCGGAGGAGAAGGTGTATCCCCTTTCCGGACTCCTTGACCCGCTCCTGGAAGAGGAGAGTTATCGGGGCGCGATCGCGGGAGTGCTGGTCCGTTCAATGGACCGGGGAGAAACCCTGTACGCCCGTGACGCGGAGGCGCTTCTCACGCCGGCGTCCAACACCAAACTGTTCACCGCCGCCGCCGCGCTGGACGGTTTGGGAGCCGATTACCGTTTCAAGACGGAAGTTTACCGAAGCGGCTCCCTTGCCGGTGGCGTGCTGGACGGCGATGTGATCATCAAGGGTTTCGGGGATCCCACCCTGGCCACCGAGGATTCGCTGCGGGTGCAGGAGGGACCCACCGTGGAGGCCATCGCCCGGGATCTGAAGAAACGGGGCATTCGCCGCATTTTGGGCGATATCGTGGTGGATGCGGGAGCGTTTTCCGGGGAGGTGTACGGAGCGGGATGGGCCTGGGATGACGAGAGCGGATATTACCAGCCCCAGATCAAGGCCCTTTCGATCAACCGGGGGACCGTCCGCTTCGATTACCTTCCGGGGGAGAAGCCGGGCGATTCGATTCGGCTGCAGCTGACACCCGAAACCGATTATGTGGAGGTGATCAACGAGGCGGTCACCGGTCCGGAGAATTCCAAAAACACCCTCCGGCTTGAGCGCGACCGGGGAACGAACCGGATCCGGATCACCGGGAGTCTCCCGCTAAATTTCAGCGGGGATTACACCCGCGTCCCGGTGGAAAATCCCCATCTGTATGCGGGGCAGGTGCTGAAGGAGCGATTGGAGGAGGAAGGGATCGCCTTTGCCCCCGGCAGCCGGGTGAGGGAGGGCCAAAAACCGGCCGGCGTCAAACGGCTCGCCACCTACGAGTCCCCTCCCCTTTCGGAAGTGGTTCATTACATGAACAAGGCGAGCGACAACTATTACGCCGAAATGATTCTCCGGACCCTGGGCATGGAGAAAACGGGGAAGGGAACGGCGGAGGGCGGCATTGAGGCGGTGATGAAATATGTGACGCGTTCTGGCGTGGATCGCCCTTTCAACCTGAAGGACGGATCGGGACTGACCCGTTACAACCGGGTTTCCGCGGAACAGATCGTGAAGTTGCTGTCGTCGGTGGCCGAGCAGCCGATCGAAGAGCCCTTTGTCCAGTCCCTGCCGGTCGCCGGCGTGGACGGAACGCTGAGCAGCCGGATGCGCGACACGGCCGCCGCCGGCAATCTGCGCGGCAAAACGGGGTCGCTGACCCGCGTGAGCGCCCTTTCCGGCTACCTGCGCACCCGGGACGGCGAGCGGATTGTCTACGCCATCCTGTTGAACGGGCATTCGGAAGGGTCCCTCAAGAGTTTGGAGGATCGCATCGGAACGGCCCTGGCGGAGTATTCCAGGAACGAACAGGAGGGAGAGCCGTGAGGAAATGGATTGCGTGGATCGCCCTGATGTCGGTGCTGATGCTGGCCGTCCATCCGGCTTCGGCGGCGGAATCTTCGCAGGAAAAGGAGTTTCGCGCCTTCTGGGTCGACGCCTTCCATGACGGGATCAAAACCCCCGAACAGGTGGACAAGCTGGTCGCCGACGCCCGGAAGGCCAATGTGAACGCCTTGATCGTCCAGGTCAGGCGGCGCGGGGATGCCTACTTCAACCGGGCGCTGGAGCCCCGTACGGAGGATCCCGCCCTGCAGCCGGGCTTTGACGCGCTCCAATACCTGATCGACAAGGCCCACGGCGGATCGCCGCGAATCGAAGTGCACGCCTGGCTGGCCACGCTGCCGATCTGGAACTCGGCGACGCCGCCCAAATCCCCCGATCACGTGTTCAATCAGCACGGACCGTCGGCGGAAGGAAGGGACTACTGGCTGATGACCCGGGTGGACGGGGCGGAGCGGAGCGGGAGCGACTACGTGCTGGATCCCGGCCATCCGGACGCGGTGGAATATACGGTGGAGCAATACCTCAACGTCGTCCGGGAATATGACGTGGACGGGATCCACCTCGATCTGGTCCGCTACATGGGAGCCGACTGGGGTTACAACCCCACCAGTCTTGAGCGGTATCGGGCGGAAACGGGCGCCGTCGGCACCCCCGATCCCCAGGATGAAAGGTGGAAGCAGTGGCGGAGGGAACAGGTGACCAATCTGATGCGGCAGGTGTATCTGCGTTCCATCGCCATCCGGCCGGACATCAAGGTGAGTGCGGCGGTGATCGCCTGGGGGAAGGGGCCGGCCAGCGAGGAGGAATACCGGCAGTCGGCGCCGATGCAGCAGGTGATGCAGGATTGGAACGGTTGGCTTTCGGAAGGGATCATCGACATGGCCATCCCGATGAACTACGACCGGGAACACGAGCCCGATCAGAAATTGTGGTTTGACCAGTGGATCACCTGGGAGAAGGACCATCAATACGGCCGGCACATCGTCATCGGGCCGGCGGCGTATCTCAACTCCATTTCGGGCACCCTGGACCAGATCCGGCGGGCCCTGGCACCTTCCCCGAGCGGGAACCGGGCGGCGGGGGTCAGTCTGTACAGCTATGCGGAAACGAACAAGGACGGCATCTCCAACGACGTCTTTTATGCGGCCCTTTCCGGCCCCAGTCCCTACGGCGAGCCGGTTTTCCCCGGGAGGGCGGAGGTTCCCGACATGCCCTGGAAAACCGACCCCAATAAAGGGTTCCTGATGGGCAGGGTGAAGGATGCGCGCGGTCCCGCGGACGGGGTGAAGGTGAAAATCCGGGGACCGAAGGGCATCGTCCGGGAAGCGCGCACGGACGGCAACGGCTTTTTCGGATTCACGGATCTTTCCCCCGGAAGCTATGTCATCCAGGTGGACAAGCGGGTGGCCGCGGCGAAGGTGACCAAAGTGAAAGCCGGGAAAGTGGCCGAAGTAAACATGCAACTCATCAAATGAAAACCAAAACGGCGGTCGGATGGGGTTTCTGCGTTTTGGATCGGCACCAACCCTCGGGCGCGGGATGGGCCGGGGCCGTTCCCGGCCGACCCACACAAAACCGGCTTCCTGAAGGAAGCCGAGATTGATGACAAACCCCCTGGCTCTTTTCGCAAGAAAAGCGCCAGGGGTTGCATGTTTATGGGAAATAAACAGATAAAGGAAATTAGATTTGGTAAATTAGGCGGATCACAAAGCCTTTTCCTCTCTTCGAGAGGAGCAAGGCCATTTTTTTGATGTTTTGAGCCACGGCAATAAGGAGGCATTGCTCTCTGACTTTGGCAAGCCCCCTGTAGCGTGCATAACGAAGCCCATGAAGTTCTTTGGCGTCAGCGAAGCTGCGCTCAATGGTCTGACTCCGTCGTTTATACAGTTGTTTGCCCCT